>JAYSPO010000123.1:0-1003 GCA_043722015.1 Candidatus Kuenenia sp.
GAGGAAGATGCAGACCTGGACGGCGTCCTGGACGGCGGCGAAGATCTCAACGGAAATGGGGTGCTTGATCGGCGCTATGAAAGAGTCTTCACGATCATCTCGACATTCTTTCGTCCCCAATACATGAAGAGTGCATTGAATCAAGGGCCGAACGGATTTGATGTGCCAACCGATCCGGATTGGTACAACGAAGTGAATCATCCGCAGTATTCGGTGCGGTCATTCCGCCCGAACGCACTGCATGTTGCGTCACCAAATTCGCCTGTTCTTCGTTTTCTGGATGCTACGAATCCAGCTCACGCAGCCGCAATTGCGGCACTCCCGAATGCCAGTGGGGCATTCCCGCTTCGTCCGGGCGAAGGGAATACCAATTTCAGCAACAGCACGGAATTCGGAAGACTCGGCATCTGGACAGGGAACGGGGCAGCGTCTGCAGCACAACCTGCGACGGCATCCACCCCTGCTGTACCTGCCACATTTGAACTGGATTCCGACAACGACGGCGACGGCATTCGGGAAGGCATCTGGCTGGATCTGCAGTATCCACTACAGGAGACCGCCGCCGGAGTGAGATACGTTGTTCTGCATTCGTTTACGATCGAAGATCTAGATGCGTTGATCGACTTGAATAGTCACGGCAATCTGGCTGGTTTGCCACGGACCGGCACCGTGCCGGGGTACGTTGGAGCGGCCAACTTGTTGGCCAATCAATCGACATCGCAATCCAATCAGGGCACCGGGCCTCACGAGATCAACCCTCTTTATTCACTTGCCCCATTTAATAATATCCTGGATACAAGTGCGGCCTTCACGTCCTGGTACCTTGCCAATCCTTCGAACCGCCTTGAACAAGCCAACATGGAATGGATGTGGCTCACGGGTGGGCGAATTGATGTGGCGACTGCCACTCCGCAAGTTCGCGATGGAAGGTGGGGTGATGCGAGTGCATTGTGGTTTCATCTTTTTGGTGGTGGAGCACGCAGCGTCGGATCGTTGCCACGTC
>JAYSPO010000124.1:0-4836 GCA_043722015.1 Candidatus Kuenenia sp.
GCTCAACGCGCGATGGAACTCTATCAGTGGCCTGGCAATGTCCGGCAACTGAAAAACGCCATCGAACGCGCTCAGATTCTCGCCAACGATCATCAGATCACGATTGATGATCTGCCCGCAGAAATTGTCGAACCTTTAGACGGCTTGCCGACTCATCGAGTTTCGCCAACGATATCAACTTCCGATTCGGCAGGTACTCCCGCCGCGAACGGCAACCATGCGACCGATTCACCGCGGCTGGACGATCTTGAAAAAACTCATATCGTCGCGATTCTTCATCAACAAAACGGTAATAAAGCCCGCACCGCTCGTATCCTCGGCATCCACCGCCGAAAACTCTACCGCCTGCTGGAACGGTACGGGATTACAGAAGAAGCCTGAATTCCTCAATTGCTGGCGGACGGGGATCCAAGGCTGCACGCTCAGAATTTGGTATCGCCGCCAACTGCATTGAAGTCCGTCAGCGTGTCGTTGCTCTGGCCGCCCCACAATAGGTCGTCGCCATCTTCCCCGTAGAGCGAATCTATCCCGAGACCACCGCGCAGTTCGTCCCGTTCCGTTCCTCCGTACAGTTGGTCAATCCCCGCATCGCCATACAGGAAATCTTCCCCGGCTCCGCCGTTGAGGAAGTCGTTATCTCCGGCTCCGCCACTCAGAATGTCGTTGCCCTTGCCCCCGCCCATAAAATCAATGTTGTCTCCGCCATTGACAAGATCATTGCCCAGCCCGCCGGACAGGCTGTCCTCGCCGCCTTCTCCGTATAACCATGAGACTCCATTACCGCCCCAGATCGTGTCACCACTCGGCCCACCATAAACGATGTCACGCGTATTTGTCGTATTGATGTAGTCATCTGCTCCGGCTCCCAGCGAAACAATGACAGCCTCCAGAGAGGCGTGCGGGTAGCTGCGTTCGCGGATGAGAACTTCGTCGAGGTCCAGAATCTGCACACGGATCAGATCCAGCTGATTCGGATGCGGCTGAACCCGAACCGTATCGTCCAGTTCCGTGCAGTTCACATACATGACAGTGCCGTCGATCTGCAGAGCTTCATCGGTGAGTTCCGCAATTTCAATCGATTGTGCGGAACACGCTGACAAAGTCGCCAGAGTGGCGGCCATGCACAGACACATTGAGAGTGCCCGGGATTTTGTGGCCTGCGAACAGGCAATACGCTGAATGGTCCTGATCCGATTGAACATGGAACTGCTCCTTAACGAGACTGGAAATAGAAGACACTTGCACTCGGCATATGTGTGAGGCCCGCCGATTGAGCCGTGAGTTACAGACGCTCGTGTTTTGCTGTTGGCATTGGCTCGTTTAACCGCGTGCCCAGCGGGCCGCGCTTGTGCGCCAAAGCGCGGGGCATTGCCCACGCGGTTAGACGATTAAGGCGACAGTCCCTTTGTCCGCATGTCTTCGCGAATCAGCTCGTGGCCGGTCGCGGTGACATTATTCAACAATCCCAATTTAGCCAGAACAGCCGGACCCCCGCTGAAGGCAGAAACGATTTTCCCGTCAGCCAGCATTTCCCGTATGAGCCGTTCGGCGTCGCGACTTTCCGCAGAGTTCTCGGTCAACTTCATAAGTCCCCGTCCGCCTCCCACGATCAGGGCGTCGTAGTCGGCCGCTCTCGCATCAGACAGTAACAGCGGGATTTGCGTCGGCTCGCCATTCGCGTGAATCGAAACGGCGGAGTTCGTCCAGGAAGTCAGCGTCAATTCGATCGTGTCGTTTCTCTGCAGCACGAAAAATGGCATGACGTCACTCCACCAGAATTCGGTGGCCGGAACCAGGTACAGGATCCGGGGAGGAGTGCCGGAAGCAACTCCTGGTTTGCTGGCGATTGAAGGAGCAACCAGCACAGGTGGCGGCAGTATAACGGCGGTCGATTCGCCTGCAGAATCGCCCACGGCGTCGCTCACAGAATTGCCTGATTCGTCGGGATTCAGAAATACGAACATCAACCCGGCCATCCCGATCACCAGTTTCCACCGCGAGCGGCGAAAGTAACTCTGCACCGAGGCCAGTTTTGTTGAGCCACTTCGCCGAGGCCGGGAGTTGCGACGTGCCAGCGGCAGGCCTGGAGAACGCGGTCGCCTCACAGGTTCGGGCGGTAGTTCTGAATCGAGATCTCGCTTGGCAGGCGACGCTCGAACTTCGGTTTGCGCTGGCCTGTCCGCCTGAGACTTCGCTGGCACTGGATTCGTAGCCCCCTGAACAGATTGGCAAAACGGCGTGAGCGCGTCGGCGACTTCCGCGGCGGAGCGGAATCGATTCTCCGGTCGTGGAGCCGTCATTTTCTCGATGACTCGTCTCAGTTCCGGCGAAAGATCCGACCTCAGAGAACTGAGAGCGGTCATTGGTCTCTGCGTACCGCTCGATATCATCTCCATGAACGAACCGGCCTCGAACGGGGCGCGCCCTGCAAGCAAAAAGAACAGGGTGCAGCCCAGTGAATAGATGTCGGATCTCGCATCCGCAGAACTCGAATCAGCCGCCTGCTCTGGGGCCATGTAGTCGGGCGTTCCAAGAACCATTCCCACGGCGGTAAGACTCAACTCGGTTTTCGCCGTCTGCGAAACTTTCTCGGCGTGCTGTTCCAGCCGCGCGAGTCCGAAGTCGAGGATTTTGATCTTGCCGTTCTTTGCCTGCATCAGGTTCTGCGGCTTGATGTCGCGGTGAATCATACCGTGATGATGTGCATGCTGCAGGCCGCTGCAGACCTGCCGAATCGCACTGCATGCCTGCGCTACCGACAGCACACCATGCTGCTGAACCCACTGTTCGAGGCTGCGACCATCAACATATTCCGTGACCAGAAAATGGAGATCACCGGCGTGTTCCGCATCGAAGGCGGTGACAATATTTGGATGCGTCAAACGTGCCGCAGCGCGGACTTCCTGCCGAAACCGCTCAACCGATTCCCGACCGGATGTAAATCGCGCGCTGATCACTTTCAGCGCGACCATCCGCTGCATCATCTGATGCTCGGCCAGCCAGACGACTCCCATGCCCCCCTTGCCCAGCATCCTTACGATGCGATACCTTGGATGGTCGCGCAGTTCGGGCGGTACCTGTTCCGGATTGCTGTGAGAATTCGGGGAATCCGGATGACCGACCTTCCCCTCAACGGCGATCGATTCGCTGTCGTCGCGATTCATGAGGTGCGTATCCGCCAGTATCGGCTCAGCCGCGCCGCGCGTGTGAACGTCCCGCGCCAGTCTTGCAAGACGGTCGTCGGCTGGCACGTTGGCCAGATTTCGGCAACAGACATTGCAGTCGCGAATATGGACTTCAAACGCAGCCAGTTCGTCAGCGGACATGCGGCCCTGGGCGAATGCGTGAAGTTGCGATTGTGTCGGATGGAGTTTCTCGGCATTCGGCATATTCATACCTCGTTACCACTGTATGCCGCAGGGATGCCGGTTCTTTCAGAGATTCCGAAAAAATAGGGGCCAATCACGAGTCAATCAGTCCCGCCGCTTCCTGCCTCAATCGAGCCATGACGCGGGATCTCGCAATAAACACAGCATTGGCCGTGATGCCCAGTTCCGCCGCAACAGTGTCGGCGGATGCCTCATCGAGTGCCACCCGTTCGAACGCAGTCCATGTCGATTCTGTGAAATGTGCCCGCACATCCTGCAGCAGTTGCTGCATGACAAATTCGTCATGCTCACGGTCCCACTGCAGGCTCAGCGGTCCTTCAGGATCCTCAAGCTGTTGCAGCATTTCGAGTACATCGCTGTTGCCAGTCCCGCCGTCGCGCTTCTGATTTCGTCTCAACATTTGCCGGACGCAGTTGACTGTGATCGATTTCAACCATGCCCGAAACGATCCGGTTCGCTGACGGTCGAACTCGGAAACGCGCCGTGCAACAACAGACAAGACTTCCTGGACAGCATCGTCCGCATCTTGTTCCTTCAGCCGGACATCACGCCTCAGCCAACCGCGGATCAACGGCGTATAAACAGCCAGCAGCCGCGGCCATGCCTGGCTGTCGGACTGCCGTCGAACGCGATCCAAAAGACTGGCGGATGTTTCAGTCATAACGCGCTCAAGAAAAATTTCGACGCTCCCGACAATGGCGCGTTTATACTTCGCGCGGCCAGAAATGAGCCCGGCGAGCGGAGCGGCGTGAGCCCTCCGGTACCTCGCTTTTGTACCGGCAAGCTGACGCATGCCGCTCGCCGATTCCCTCACTCATGACCGCGCGGAGTACAGGACGCGCGCCATCACTTATAACCGGAAGATAACACGTCCGCACATCTTTTGCGCTATCACCTGAAAGACATTTTTCGTCGGCCAGGGTATCATGCCACCTATGAAATCGCTGGTCGCTGCCCTTGTGCAGTTCTTTTATCGCGTGCGACACGGGATCACCCTGTCGAACAAGCCATTTGAAGCGCAGGTCGATGCCGTCAATGCCCTGGCTGACGACACCGCCGCTCGCAGCGACAGTCAGTTGCGCGAACGCTTCGCGACGCTGCGTCACCGGGTTGCAAACGGGACTTCAATCAACGATGTCGCCCTGTCGGCTTTCGCTCTGATCCGCGAAGCTGCCGGGCGAACCGTGGCAATGCGTCCCTACGATGTGCAGATGCTGGCCGCGTTCGCGATGCAGGACGGCAAGTGTGTCGAAATGCAGACAGGCGAAGGAAAGACTCTGGCAGCGGCTGTCGTTGTCAGCCTGCGCGCATTGTCCGGACGCGGCGTGCATGTCCTGACATTCAACGACTACCTCGCAAAACGCGACGCCGAATGGATGGGGCCGTTGTATCGGTTTCTGGGACTCACGGTCGGACACGTTGTTCAGGGCATGTCGCGTGAAGAGCG
>JAYSPO010000125.1:0-6384 GCA_043722015.1 Candidatus Kuenenia sp.
TGAGTCAGTTTGAGGTCGGCGATATCGAAACCAGTCACGTCTTCGCTGAATTCGATGAACACGTCACCGACAGCGACCGAACGTGTAGCCGGCGCAACAGGTCCCACGGCGATCACGGTCGGGCTGCCGGGCTTTGAGCCTCCCGGTGGGATGCCGCCACCACCACCGCCACCACCACCGCCACCACCGCCGCCGCCACCACCGCTGAGTGCCGGTGCGTCAATCGTCAGGCTATATGTTCTGGCAGTGCCGTAGTAGAACGACTTCCCTAAAGAACCTGCTGCTTCAAATACACTCTGGAATACGTTCTCGCGTTCCGTTCCGAAGACTTCGATGTAGTACTCTTTCCCAGCCGTAACAGTCGCCGAGAGAGTGGCTGCTGCCGCACCTGGTTGAGCGATCACCCAAATCGGAGAACCGTTGGCCGAACGATTCACAGCCAGCTCTTCCGAGTCGAGATCAGGATTCACTTCATACAGCATGAAGACCAATTGGTCTCCGGCTGCGTCCGTCACACCCAGATTGATGTCGATGGCACCGGTTCCGCCAGCTATGAATCGGTAGTAGTCACGGTCGCCTTTTGTATGCAGGCTGAGAACGTTCCCGGTCGCAAGACTGTTAACGGAATACGCTGAGCCTGAGACAGTGCCGATGTCCGTGGCCCCGACGAAGCTATCGTTCTCTTCCAGCGAGTCCGCCTTGATTGGATCCTGTCCGGCTCCGACATTGAAGACGTCCCCGCGGTCCAGCGACCAAGTCGTATCGCCCGTGAATCCTGGCAAGTTTGTCCCTGTGTCCCATTGCGACGAGTCACCCTGGATACTGATATCGGTTTTATGGTAGAAGTCACTCTGCCCCTGCCTGGGGTTCGTTTTGGGGAAATTCGCCGTTTCGAAATCACGCTCGACACGCCATGTGGACGTTCCCCAGCCGTCAAAGCTCCAGTAGCCGTAAAGTACCGGCGGATTGGCTTCGTTAAAGACCGACCAGTAATATGGAGTGAAGCTTGGGTCGTCGCCGACAGAGTTGAAGTATCCGATCGTCCGCTGTTGATTCCGGAATCGATACGGACCGGGATCATTCCACGGGCCGTCTGGATCGTTGGCGTGGACATGGTTTGTCGCGAACGAATTGACTGATCGAGATTTGAATTCTGATTCGCGGTTGTCCAGAAACGCGAACCCGTTTGACACATCCAGGGAGTTGCCGACGTTTTCGCGGAAGACAAGATCGATTCGCGACAGCGGATCACGATATCCCTGTTGGTACCAGTTGAGTTTGCCCGGGGGCACAGGGTCTCCGTCATTGAAATTCCCCAGCGACTGCATCGGGATTTCAGCCGTGTAGGCGTCGATGTAGACATCAGTTCCAATATTTCCGTCAAACGTGTTCCGGAAAATTTCTGCGTCGATGCCGGCGAGACCGAGTTCCCATGCAGGATTGGAGACATAAAGTCCGGGCCGTTCCGGATCAAACAAGAAGTTTGTGAAGCGGCCGGCCGAATCGACAGCCCCGACACGCAGCACAATGCCACCAAGGGTACCCTGGACGGTTGTAAAGTTGTGAGTCCAGCTTGTGCTGGCGATACCGTTTTCATCCGGTACACCAAGGTCCGAGAGATTCACGGGGACAACGGAAGTCACGTTCGTCGATCCGTTCGATTCAATCAAATTGTCCTGTGCGCGGAATTCGATATGCGGACTGATCTCAAAATCCACTTCACGTTGTTTCGTACCGACCGAGAAAAACCGCTCGTTGTCGTCGTCACGAACCGGAATGTCTTCGATAAATGGGATCAACGGGTCTGTTGGACCATTCTGCAACTGAAAGTGTGACGCTGTATTGAGGACATACACGCCTTCCCAGCGATTGGAAAGAATCTTATTGTTGATCAAGTTGATGAACGAGTCTTCTCCATGGCGGTTCAGGATATCCACACCGCGTTTTCTGTTTCCGGCAATGCGGGAGTTTTCGATCGTAAGGCTCGACTGGTGATCGTATTCGACATCCTGACCACCGCCAACGACCGGAGAGATTCGCAACACATTGTCAGCGAGATACTCTACTCCGTCGCCCTGGTTACCAGTGATTGTGGCGTTGTTGATTGAGACCTGCACATCCGTAACGACCTCATCGCCGTGTTCGACGTTGCCGCCTTCCGTCTCTGCGAAGTGGCCGATGTCGATGCCGTCACCCTGGTTGTTCCTGAAGTAGTTCGTGGACGCTTCAATGTGTCGGCGGCGTACGTAAAGAAATGACGCTCCCCCTCCAAGATCAACACGCCTGTTCTGTGCTTCAAGATGCGGACCGGCACTCTGAGTGATCTTCAGACCGTCTTCGCCGTTAAAATCGAAGAAGTTTGCATTTGGCACTGTGCCATCGCCAAAAACCGCTGAAACGCCCTGCCCCAGCTGCACCCCGCTCTGGCCATTGAAGCTGAAGCTGGTGTTCACCGAGGTCACAGAAATGTCCATCCCACCCACGCGGCGTTCAAAGAAATCGGTCTTGTCTTCGATGGATGCAAAACGCACACCGTCTTCGAGGTTGCCGTCGAACAGACTGTTGACGAACGCAACGTTGCCAAACGCTGCTCCATGACTGCGGTAGCCCGTCAGTGTGTTGTCGTTCATTGTCACATTCTTGAACGAAGCATTCACCTTCAGCGTGTCAAAGAACCGGAAGGCATCGACACTGAAGCCGTCGCCGAAATTGTTGTCGATGTGCGTATCTGTCGCCGTGAAGTCGAGTGAGACCTGCTGGAAGCCCAGAAATCCAACACCACCGGCAGATTGAGCGGAACCGGGAACTCCGTCGTTTGGATGGAAACCGGCGTTGGCCGGTGTGTGCCCGTTTCCGGTCACTGTGTTTCGGTCAAACTGGACTGACAATCGTGCATCCGCTGCGGCCTCAAGGCGTAGACCGTATTGGCCGTTGTTGTCAATCACGTTTTCGTTGAGCTTGAAGTCCAGTCGGTCTTTGACCGTGTTCGTGGCAAAGATACTGAACCCGTCACCCACGTTGTTGGTAACTCGGTTCTTTTCTGCCACAACCGCGTTCAGATCGGCATCTTCAGAGCGTTCAAAATGAAAACCGTCCAATCCGTTGTTCAGGAAAGTATTGTTCGTGAGTTGCAGATCCTGCAGCCGCGTCCGCTGATTCATTGTGAAAAACAGGCCATTGCCGGCGTTCCCCTGGTTGTCAACCCCGATGACGTTGCCATCAATGATCGACTTTGCGATCAGCGCGATTGCATCAGCGGGAATGACATCGTCTGAAAGCCGCACAACGATCCCGTCGCCGGCATAGGGCGTTGATGCAAGTCCGTCATCCCGACTGGACACAATTCGGTTATTCCGAATTTCAAATGATCCGGTCCCATGATCCAGGGCTTCAATGACAATTCCGGCCTGAGTGTTGCCGTCCAAAAGATTGCCGTCTCCCGCTGCAGTTGTTCCAATGTTGACGTTGAAACTGATGTCCTGCAGTCCAGGCAGCGCCAGCGGGTCATTTGGATCCAGCGGCAGGTCAGTCCCCAGTCCAAAACTATGGGAGACAATATGAATCCCTTTCGTGAGATTCTGGGAGATCGTGTTCCCGACAATATCGCCGTTGAAGACCGTGCCCGTCCCCAGATCGACGAAGAACCCCGTCTTGAAATTCCCGGTAATCAGGTTTCCGCTCACGCGCTGAGGCAGCCGGTCACCAGTACTTGTCGTGTCGTTCAGTCTCACCCAGTTCCCACCACCGCCGTAGCCACCACTGCCCGTCGATCCCTCGAGTCGAAACGTATCCGCATCGATCACCGAAACCTTAAACGTTCCGTTCGCGGCCTCATTTCCCAGAATTCCTGTCACCCGGACCTCTTCACCGGTCTGCAACCCATGTCCCGTCGAAGAGATAAGGATCGGCGTGCTGTTGCTGGCTCCGGTAATGACATTGCCGGTCCAGGTGCCAAATCCTGCCGACGTGTCATACGTGCCGTTGCCGACTGTTGCGTCGAGGCTAAAATTGTCGGCGTCAATCACGGTGATCTTCTTCACACCATTCGCTGCTGTATTGCCGCTGACGTTGCTGACGCGAACTCGCTGACCTGACGTCAGGCCGTGATTCGGTGAGGTGATGACAATCGGGCCGGCATTTGTAGCGGCGCGGATCGTCCCCTGAGGAATCGACGCCTGCATATCGACGGTCACAAGTCCACGAATCGTGCCATCAGATCGGAAATCAGGCACGTACCACGCACCGCCGCCCGCATAGAGAACCCCGGGCGCTGTACCGTTCACCAGATCGACGGAAAATCGGTTGTTATCGATTCGCGTAATCGTGCGAAGACCATTCGCCGGATGATTAATAGCCGGGTCGTCGTTGACGATGCCCTGCAGCATAATCTGGGTGCCTGTCACCAATCCGTGATTGGTCGAGGTGATGATCACCGGATTGTTGTCAAGCAGACGCTCGACCAGGCCCGTGCGCGTCACACTCGGAAGGACCGAGACGCCATTCTCTCCGCTGTTGGCAATGTTATTACCGATGACAGCACCGGTAAAGTTGCTGTCCACCATACTGAATCGAATGCCGTCACGTCCGGCCGCAACGAAGTTGTTGTTCGTGATCACGCCGGTCACATCGCTGAAAGCTTTTGCATCAAAGAGCAAGCCGTGCCCTGGTGCGGCCGTGATACTGTTCCCCGTAATCGTCAGATTTGTCGTGGGAGAATTAGTGAGGTTCAGGTTGATCCCGTGTGTTGCACCCGCCACTCCTGGACCAATCGCAAACTGCGACGCGGTGAGCTTGTCGGGGTCGCCAATCATCTGCCCCGCAACAATCCGATTTCCAGACAGCGTCGCCTGAACATCCGCACCAATCAGGTCGTCTCCGAAGACTGATGTCGGGATGCCCCCGGCGAGATCGATGTCAATCACAAACGACAGTGATTCTGTTGGTTGGAAGTCATTGAAAGTAACGGTCAGGATCTTCTTATCCAGACTGACAGCACTGCTGACAAATCCCGGTGTCCCTGTCGATGCAACAATCGTAAATGATTTTCCGGAGATCGCGTTCTCGTCAAACTCGAGCCCGATGCTGGTCAGGTCCAGCACAAATGTCTGCAGCAACTCGCCTTGAGTCGAATTGTTCGTCAAGACCATCGGCTGCACGAAAGTGTCACCATCGGCACGGAATACGATGCCAGCCCCCTGCGTCGCATTCCCAATTGGATTATTCACGATTGAAAGCCCGTCCATCGGGGCATTGGTCGAATTGACAGTGATGAAGTCTCGATTGGACGAACTGATTTCAAGATTGTTCTCGATCCGGAAGTTATCCGCCGATCCCTGATTGACGTTCAGCAGAATCCCTTCGACGTTGGCTTTTGCGGAAATTCTTGACTGGGTGATCAGTCCATGTCCAATGTCGCCGCCGCTCAGAGCATCGATGCGAATACCTGGAATCGTGGAATCATCAATTGTCAGAGCATCGGTATCGGTATTCGTCATTGTCAGGTCGAGCCCACGGGCTGTCCCCTGCATGATGACATCCTCAATTGCAATCGTATGCAGCCCAGTTACATTCAGCAAATCAATGTTGAATCCCAGCGTCGTGTACCGCGACACGTTGATGGACTCCAGCGCGAGGCTCTTCAGAGTCACGCCTGAAAGATTGATCGAAATCGCGTCTCCCGAGGTCGTGGAGATCGAGATGCCTTCGATCACCAGCGAGTCGTTCGTGCCGAGCTTTGCGTTATCGACGACGATGCCGCCAAACGGATTGGTGAAAGCTGCCTGGTTCTCAGGATTGATCACCAACGCTGTCAGCAGCGTGCGAGCCTCCAACGACTCACAACTCAAGGATCGCCTTGACGCTCCGCGCACGATGCGTCGAGTTGCGGATGGCTGGCTGAAATGATTTCGAGCGGCAGAAAGCCATGTATTCAAAAGCATGTGGGTATTACCTAAGGAAATAGACTGACTTCGATCCGGGCCAGTCGCGACTCATCAAAAAATCTCTGACAACCACAACGACCGCAAACACAACGGCCGCAAATACAACTGCCAATCACTTCGGGCATCCACCTTCAGCGGCCAACTTCGTATCTGCGCAGTTTTCCCGGCCAGAGGTGAGAACCCGTCATATCACTCGTTCGGAACAACCGTTACAACAGGTTGAGAAAAAGCCGTGTCGAGACGGGAGTTTACGCACGAATCCACGGTTCAGACGACCAAAGACCGCCCAGCCAACACATTCCCCAGGGTTCTTGGCAAAATCGTCGGCAAAAATCGCCGATCCAGCCATTGTCGGCAACGAACCAGAAGCATATCCAACTCCATGCAATTTCGGCGAGTCCGCACCAGCGAAAGGCCGTTTCTGCAGGAAAAAACTCGTTTA
>JAYSPO010000126.1:0-1681 GCA_043722015.1 Candidatus Kuenenia sp.
TCCAAACGCGGCTGGGGACGGGTGGAATTGCCGCGCGATGCGAATTCGTCGGACAACGTATTTGATTTCGTGTACGCCGAGCCCGCTCTGCAGAGGACGGTGATTGTGTCTGACGATGCGCAGGTCGCTGAATTGCTGCGGCTGGCGGCGGCCACACCCTCGGACAGAAGCCTGATCTATGAAGCTCAGGTAGTGCCATCGTCGCAGGCCGCCGTTATCGAATGGGACAGGACTGCACTCGTGCTGTGGCAGGCGCCGCTGCCGACGGACGTTGTGGCGAAGCAGTTGGAATCGTTTGTCGAGCAGGGCGGATGTGCGATGTTCTTTCCGCCGGACTCGCCCGATGAACAGGAACTGTTCGGAACTCGCTGGGGCCAGTGGAAAGAACCGGAAGGCAGCGATCACTTCGCATTGTCTCGCTGGCGAACCGATGCCGACCTTTTGAGCAACACTCTCAGCGGCACGCCACTACCCGTCGGGCAGGTGATCACCTATCGCTCCTGCGATGTTCAGAACGAACAGGGCACGGTCCTGGCGCAACTGGAAAAAGGCCCGCCTCTGGTTCTTCGAGCGACCACAGATCAAGGCGCCGCCTGGTTCTGCAGCACGTTGCCGACAACTGAATGCTCGAATTTCGTCAGCAACGGCATCACGTTTTATGTCATGATCCAGCGAGCTGTCGCTCGCGGCGCCGCCGCCCTGGGGGAAGCGCGACAGTATGAATGCGGGACGCTCAAGTCGAGTATCGCGGACATATGGACGCCGCTGGACGAGATTTCGGATACGGTTCTGCTGTCTCAACGCACGCTGAATAGTGGTCTGTATGAAACTCCGGAAGCCGCGTTCGCCCTCAATCGCCCGATGACGGAAGACGGTGTCGAAGTACTCAGCGACGAAACTCTGGAACAAGTGCTCAATGGCCTGAACTACACGCGCATCGACGACAAAGCCGGGAGCACCATGGCTTTGGCAAGCGAAATCTGGCGCACATTTCTGATCCTGATGGTGATCGCACTGATGGCCGAGGCGTTGTTGTGTGTGCCGGAAAAGGCTCCGCCAGCCGCAGAAGAGAAACCGAAGAAACGCGAACCTCAAATACAGATAACTCCGTTTCCAAAGAAAGTGTCAATGACTTCGTAGGGTGGGACCAGCGGTGATTTGCCGCGCTGGCCCACCATTTCGACACAGAACCATGGTCGAGCGGCGCTCGCGTTGCCCGTTGGTCCCTTCCTGCGATACACTCGATGCCGCAATCAACACCTTGAAATTGAAACCCATATGACCTTCGTCTGGACATTCGCCACACTCATCATCTCCACGATCGTCATGATCGCGGCGGCGATTTGTTGTTTCATCAGTTGGCGGCGCAGCGGATATTCGCGGTCGATGATGTGGCTGGAGATCTTTCGGTTTGGACTCATCGCGTTGGTCCTGATCACGCTCAATCAGCCGGAGTTCACTCAGGAAATCAAGCCCCAGGAACAACCGACTCTCGTCGTGCTGCACGATGTCTCAGGCAGCATGCAGACTCAGGACGTCGTTAACCTGCAGGCACCTGCCGAAAAACCAACAACACGCGCCGACGCGGTTGCGCCGGTGATCCTGCCGGAACTCTGGAAGCCTCTCGAAGGCCGCATGAAGATTGTGTTTGAACCGTTTTCTTCGCAGCCGCCAACAGGAG
>JAYSPO010000127.1:0-3524 GCA_043722015.1 Candidatus Kuenenia sp.
CAGAGCCAGTGGCACACACCAGTACACGACTGACAAGGCATTCGTCCACAACGTGCTCCCGGTGGTGCGTTGCGCTCCGCTTCACGCACCCTACTCCAATCTTCATGCGGGCAGCGCAAAAAATGAGGCTGTGATTCGAAAATCACAGCCTCAAACAGAGGGGAATTGCGGTAGACAGGACTTGAACCTGCACGGGTTGCCCCACACGCCCCTCAAGCGTGCGCGTCTGCCAATTTCGCCACTACCGCGAAGCAGCTGAATTCGTGAATCATGCGATTTCTGATGCCGACTTGCCGAGGAAGCCCGTCAAAACCTGTACGAACACCACGAATTCGCCGCGAAGGATAACAACCGACGAACCGCAGTTTCAAGCCGACACGCACGACAACCTCGGTCGCCCCCAAATTCCCGCATTTTGCTGCCTCAGAATCGACACAACTGGCGAAGTCAGGTTCGTGGCGAATCCAGTTTCCGAGACGGCAACAAGTTCTACAAAATCTGTCAGATTCGTGGCATTGGGTTGGTCATCTCCCTAGACTCCGTGGACCAGCGGGCAGCTGATTTAGTCTGAATTGCATGTGTGGCCAGCTGCCACGATGAGATCATCAACCCGCTATTGCATTGTCAAAACAACGAATTGTGCTTGAATCTGTAGGCCGGACCAAGCGAAGCGCCGTTCCGGCAGATGTCTGGCAATTGCCGGAACGGCGCTTCGCTTGGTCCAGCCTACCCAGGAATCAAGCAAGGACGTCGCACCAGGCGACATATTGGTTTGTCCGAGCTGATTTTTTTTCAGGTGAAATCAGAATGGATCAAAAAGTCAGCAGCATTGACTACGAGCGTGTCGCCGAGTTCATTCGTGCGATTCGGGAGCGGGTTGGTCGTGTTGTGGTGGGGCAGGAGGTTGTCGTCGAACGCACGTTAATCGCGCTGTTCACGGGTGGTCATCTGCTGTTGCAGGGTGTTCCGGGGCTGGCAAAGACGTTGCTTGTTTCCGTTTTGTCGCGGTCGATTGATCTGCGATTCTCCCGCATTCAATTTACAATCGATCTTTTGCCAAGTGATATTCTGGGCTCAGAAATTCTTGACCAGAGGACCAGCCAGTTCCGGACTAAGAAAGGACCAATCTTCACCAACCTTCTGCTGGCGGACGAAATCAACCGAGCAGCCCCCAAGGTTCAGGGCGCTTTGCTGGAAGCGATGCAGGAACGCAAAGTGACGATTGGTGATGAAACATTTCTGCTTCCCGCTCCGTTTCTTGTCATCGCAACTCAAAATCCGATCGAGCAGGCGGGCACGTTTGAACTTCCGGAAGCGCAGCTTGACCGCTTTATGCTTTGCCATCGGCTGCAGTATCCGACTCACGACGAGGAACGTGAAGTGCTGAAACGCAACATGGGCCTCGGGATTGAACGCCGCGATGGCGGGGCGATCGTGCAGACTGAATTTGACGTACTGGAACGCGAGCCGGTGGGACATGCCGATGATCTGACCATGGCAATGGAGGCGGTCAACAGTGTGCATGTGAGTGATACGTTTGTTGAGCATATCGTGCAGTTGGTCAACGACACTCGCAATCATCCGCAACTGGAACTCGGTTGCAGCCCTCGAGCGGGAATATCACTGATCAAAGCCTCCCGAGCTCGGGCGTTGATTCATGGACGCGACTATGTGACGCCGGAGGATCTGTTTGCTCTGGCAGAAGATGTCATCCTGCATCGAGTGCGGTTAACGTATGAGGCGGTAGCAGACGGCGTGACGGGCCCGGATGTGCTCAGGCAGATTCTGGCGAAGCGTGTTTCATAGTCCATTGATTTGAGTGCATCGTACTACTAAAAGTAGCCGTCACGCTCCGCCGTGACGAGCCTTGAACTGGGCCACATGAATGGAGTGCCCGCGCTAATTGTCCTTCAGGCCATGAGACGGGGCTGGTCGTGGAAAACGGTATCGGTTGTTGAGTTTTGAAGGACAAATGCTCATCACGGCGGAGCGTGATGGCTACTTTGGGAGGTTCAGCATTGCAGGGATTCTTGAGTCATCTGACCGCTCTGGATTCCAGACAGTTTGTCGTGGCCGTAAAGAAACTGGCAGACAGCCTCAGTTACGGAACCGATCGTTCGCCATTCCTGGGCAGCGGTGTTGAGTATGTCCAGTCGCGTCCGTACGAGTATGGAGATCCTATTCGATCGATCGACTGGCGTATTACCGCCCGGACCGGGAAGCCGTTCATTAAGCAGTTCGAAACACCCAAGCGCCTTCCATGTTATCTGCTGATTGACACGTCTGCCTCGATGATGGTCAGTTCGTTCAGGCGGACAAAATACGAGACGGCGCTGCATCTGGCCGGCGGAATCGGGCTGGCATGTCTTGAGCGCGTCAGTCCTGTCGGAGTCCTTGGTGTCGGCGATCGGGATTTGCACGTGCGACCCACGCTGGGGCGCGATCAGGTGCTGCAATGGCTGCTCAAGCTGCGGCGATTTCGCTTTGATGAAAAAACGACGCTGTCAGATCGCATTTCACAACTCTACCCATCGCTGCTGAACAGAACATTGATGATCGTTCTGAGTGATCTGCACGATCCGAACGCGGCATCAGCAATTCGACAACTGAATCAAAGGCACGAATGTGTGGTGCTGCAATTGCGTGATCCCGCTGAAGACGGCATTTCCGGCGGTGGCCTGATGCGCGCCCTTGAAGCCGAAACTGAACGACACCTGATCGCCCACAGTGGTGACTTACATTCCGATCACGAAGCGATCGCGAGAGATATGAAACGGGCAGGTGTAGACCATCTGGTCATTCGGACTGACAAGCCGTTTGTTTCAGTGCTTCGTCATTTCTTCGCGTCTCGCGGAGTCTTTACGCGGGGGACTCGATGAGGCGTTCATTGACAGCACGTTGTTCGGGCATCGCAGCCTTATCGGTTCCAGTCCTGAGGCCCGCAAGGTTTGTCTGGAGTGCGGCGACTTGTCGCCGCTTTGCCTTTCATGCACGGCGTTTTTGTCGATCGGCGATGGAAAACAGGAACATTCCATTTCAATTTCAGGTGCAGTCGTCAGAACAAGTAAACTCCTTTCCCAGAGCCAAATTATCTGAAATAGAAAGCGGTGACGAGTCACCGCACTCCAAAGGTCACTTGTCTGGGGTCTCGTCGTGCGGCAACTCTTGATCATTGCAACTTTGTGTGTTGTTTCACCCGTGCATGCCGACGAAGTGACGTCGTCAGATCAGCCGGTCAAAGTCAGAATCGAAGGCAAGTCTGCGCTCAGTGCCAATGTCGGAATGATGGCATCCATTCAGCAGATCGTGCTGCCTGGTACCGAGCTGATTCCGGCGAGTGCGGATGACAAGACGAATCTCGTCGTCATTCGGATTGATGCAGTCTACCCGCATGCGGATGGTTTTCGATATGACCTGACCTGGTCAGCTATGGAAGCGGGGACGTATGACCTTGCAAAATTCCTTGCCAGAAAAGACGGATCATCGACGTCCGACCTGCCTGCAATTGAGGTCATCGTAAGATC
>JAYSPO010000128.1:0-3117 GCA_043722015.1 Candidatus Kuenenia sp.
ACGCCCAGCCGCTCGCCATTGTCAATTCACACCGCGTGAAGAATATCTTACGCCGGTATCACCACATTGTGTACCCGTCCGCCGTTGCGATTCGGGAACCCGATGTAAATTCGGACGTTCAAGCGATCGCTACGATGCTTGTTCGGTTACAGTTGTTTCCTCACGCTCCTGAAACGATGCCGTAATCTCCCTTCGCAGCAGCACCGACAGCGACCATGCACCCACCGGCAACGTCATCAGCCATGCGGGCGACAGCGGCAGAAGAAAGAGGCCGCTGACGATCAGGGCCATAGTCCGCAATCGCCGTTCCGTAATTCCGCCAGCGGCCACGAACGCTGCCACTGCCAGAGGAAAGCACAGCACTTGAGCCGCACAAAGTGCCATCAGGACTTCTTCGTCCCCTCTGTATGCCCGATGCGTGCCGGCGATGATCGCGATCAAAACGACGAGCGTCACAACGGCACTGCCGACAAGCTCAATGGCCCCTCGACGAAGCCACGCGGCGACGCGATCAACGGGCGTTGCGGCTGCACGTTCTTTCTTTCCAGCGGGCTCTCGGGGCGTGCCTGACGACCACAGTAAGCCACCATTCTGGCGATACAGGACAGAAAGGCACCAGGCTCCAATGGGCATCGTCAGAAACCAGCCTGGCGTTACAGGAATGAAGAACGCCGCACATGCAGCAACGGCAAGCTTTCCATGGTGCCCGTGTCGAAGTGAGTTTGCAGCAAGCAATGCGAGCACAAAGATCGGAAAACACAAAAACTGCCCTGTCAGCCCGATCACTGCCGTGGTCACCGCGGACTGGCTACGGATCGTGTTGTCAAACACGTACGGATCGTCAAGGAAATACAACGACAATGCTGCGGCCGAAAATGCCAAAATCACTGCCCCGGCAGTCAACCACCACGCAACGTTCGACAGAGGATTTGCAGATTTGATTGCACGCGGCTGCCGGCTCCGTCGTTCCACGGCATACCTGAGTTCAATCCCAAGCAGACACAGCAGGAGAAACAGGCTGCCAACAGTGACAACGAACGGCAGTCGATACTGCACTGTGTGCTCGATCCATTCCAGGGTGGCAGTTCCCACCCCGTTCGAATGGCCGAGCACACCTTGCGGCATTTCGTTGGTCACAGGATCGCGGAACACGGTGACAAGCGAGTACTCAATGTTCGCACGCAATGCCATCGCAAGCGCCAGTGGAGCACAGCACAGCACCAGTCCGGTACAGGCTGCGGTCACGGTCGAGACTCGTCGCCCGAAAGCAATGCCATTCGACACCATCAACAAGCAGACCCCAACACCGAAAAACATGCCTGCTGGCAGTTCCAACGGAGAATATTCTCTGTAGAAAGCAGTGCCGGTTTTGTACTGAACGATTTGTGTTTGCTCCAAACCGCGTGTCGCGTCCGGATCGGTGATATAAACATCAAACCAGGGAAAGAACACCATGGCACAAGGGATGAGACTCAGCAAAAGCATGAGCAATCGCGGACCGGTCGTGTTCTTCGTTTTCTGGTCATCTGAGCCTGCAACCCAGCGATACGCCGCCCGTGCTTCGTGGCTGAGGAACGACGACAACGCAGGGGTGGTGCCAGCCAATTCTGATTCTTCGGACGAAGGGAGCGAAGCGGCACCGGTTGCAGCGCCGTTGCCGACTTTGGCCCGAGCGATTTCCGAGCCGAGGTGGCTTGCCTGCTGAAATCGTCGCTCCGGTTCGCGGGCCATGGCGCGCAGAACGATCGCGTCCAGTTTGGGATCTGAATCAGCCTTCTTCGACGGCGGATCGAAATGCCCGGCCGGGACCTGACCGGTCAGCATTTCGTAGAACACCACACCCAGCGAGTAGATGTCCGCTCGGTGATCGACCGAGTGAGATCCCTCCATTTGCTCCGGCGCCATGTAACGGGGAGTGCCCATGACCTGATGAGTCCCCGTCAGCGTGAACTCTTCGGCGGACCCGGCCACAAGTTTGGCCAGGCCGAAGTCGGCAATCTTCACGCGACCCTTTGAATCGATGAGAATGTTTTCCGGCTTGATGTCGCGATGCACGACGCCTTCGTCATGCGCAAACTGCAGCGCCTCGCAGACCTGCGGCACGATCGCCAGAGCCTGGTTCGGTGGCAGGCGACGACCGTCCATCAGTTGCCGCAGATTTGCCCCATCCACATATTCCATCAGAAAGTAAAAGACTGGAGTCGACCCCGCTGCCGTTCTGCCATCGTGCGCCACGACCTCACCAAAATCATGCACCGCCACAATATGCGGATGACTCAACCGAGCCAGCGTCCGGGCTTCGCGATTAAATCGTTCGGCAAACGCCGGATCAGCGGCGGCCTCAGGGCGAATGATCTTCAGCGCGACAAGGCGATCCAGTTTCTTCTGCCGAGCCTTGTAAACGGCTCCCATGCCGCCATGACCAAGCAGTCCCAGAATCTCCAGCTGCGGAAACAACGGAGTCAGCGCAGCCGCAGACGGCGGAACGAATTTCGCCGATCCCGGCGTAGTTGGAGAAAGAAAGCGGTCCGGGCCGACCTCCGGTTCAGGCAACGCAAACGCCGCAGCCAGCAGGCACGACGGGCAAAGTCCGGTCGGAGCGTCTTCCGGCAGGTATTTTCCACACTTCGGGCAGAGTTCAGGAGTAGTCATCGCGGCAACCTCTTCACAGGAATGATGGGCTCTGAAGAGGACTTACGGAACCCGCGACAAAGGTTACACGGATTTCTTGCGATCTCAACTGAAAGCAGGTTTCGTTTGAAAACCTGGTGTGTGAGGATTCAGAATCTGGGTTGAGTCTGTAGGCCGGACCAAGCGCAGCGCCGTTCCGGCAATTGCCGTACACCTGCCGGAACTGCGCTGCGCTTGGTCCGGCCTACTCAGGAACCAAGGATTGAAGCCGCACCAGCCTCCGGCATAGACCATCGTGATGCAGGTATAGTCGCGAGATCTCTGACGCCAGCGATCATAAGAATTCTCACGAATTCTGCTACTGGACAGTCACCCTTGCACGGCGTTCATCAGAGCTCGCAGCTCGTCTTCAACGTCCGATTCACTGGAGACTGTTTGAGAAATCTCGGCGAGCAACAGTTCTCGGTATCGAGTTCTCATCCGATG
>JAYSPO010000129.1:0-3199 GCA_043722015.1 Candidatus Kuenenia sp.
CTGGTGGAATGCCGTCGATGGCACCAAACGTCGCGGCCGGAGGATCACATTCGACGGAGCTTGCACCCAAGCTTCCGCCTGCGGCCGCAAGAGCGATCACTTCCGCTTCCAGCGACAGAGGTGAATTGGTGAGTTCAGTTGCCGTCTGGAATCTGGTCGGATCGAATCCCTGTTCGTATGTGGCATAACCGTCCGGGCCCGGGAAAAAGACGCCGATTCCGCCGACCAGAGTGTCTCCTGTACCATTCATATCCATATCGCGGAATAATGGAATGCCACCGGGCAGCGTTGCGATTCCGCGTGATTGCTGAGTCGGTGCAAGTCCCGAGACGAAGCCGTAGGACTCGGGAGCGAGGATTTCCTTGCCCAAAATGAAGTCCGCATCGAAACGGGAACTCAGCGTAATGTCATCCCCTAAGCCGTTCTCACGAATTCCATTCGCACCCGCATGAATGATGCTGTCGCGATTGGTGTGTTCAATTGCAAACAGATCGACTGGTGGCGTGTACAGAATCTCCGGTGGGAAGTGTCCTCCCAGGCCAATCGGCGCCACGAAGCCAGGACCGCGCGTCGTTGGATCCAGGCTGTTGGGATTGGCTTCGACCTCTCGCTGAGTGACTGTCGATTGACTGATAAAGCGAACTGTACGAGAGGTGAGCGGCCCCTGATCGTTCGCAAAGAAGGCTGCCGTCCGAGCTTTCGCGACAGCTCCATCAATCATGAAACTCAGCGCCGCGTCATTCGGTGCAACGACGCCCGCTTCAGTTCTCACTCCCAAAATTGTTCCATTTCGATCAACGACAGCAATAATTGCCCCGTCGCTTGGCGTCGCTGCGGATGCGCGATCCAGCAACTGTTCTACCTCAGTGGTCTTGAGTTGTGGATCGCCCAGGAGATGAACATCGTAAGATACTGAGCCCGGTGCCAGCGTTGGTGAGTGATTGTCAGCGGATGTCGCCAGCATGCGTGATGCAAAAACTGTCTGCGCAATGGCGGTCGCCGAAAGTTCGCCATGGTACTGGCTGTTCATAATTCCCGGACCGTTACTTGCGTCCTGGTATCCCAGGGCATGGCCTGTTTCGTGAGCCACAACAGTATAGAAGTCATGCGTGCCGGCTGGATTTCCGTTTCCAATTTTTGTATCCCACGCTTCCTGATTGTCCAGCCAGACAGCTCCGCGAACAGATTTCTGTGCATTGACCGTCGCGATCTCACCGCCACCAAGCCCGAGGACTCCGCCGGGTTTGCTTTCATAGCCCAGTGCCAGCAGATTGCCCACGCCGATATTCAGGATTCCGTCGCTCGGGGCCTCAGTATCTCGGACAAAAGTAAACCGGTGATTCGTGGCGTCGGACCAGTTGTTCAGCGCCACGACGGCAACGCGTTGCTGTTCAGCACTGATCTGGTTTCGAAATCCGGACTGATCGCGGAAATCGTAGCGGATTGAGAACGGCTCGTTCCCGTTTTCCGATGCCGTTTCGTAGGACACATGGCTTTGCATCGTGCCAGAGTCGAAGTTCGCTGGTCCAGTCCCGACAGCGGCGATGAACGGAACCGGAATGGTCCCCAATCCTCCGAGGCATAGCCGATCTTCCAATTGCTCGATGCCTGACTGGCGTCGCATTCGTTCAGCCCGGTCCGGTGGTTTCTTTCGGGGGGAGAAAAGCTTCCGAAACAGCATGACTCTTTCCTGTTCAGCGGCGTGTACGTACTGCCCCACCGCTACAATCGGCAAACTCACCGTGATCGCTTGAGTCATATCTCAAAATGCAAACAAACAGCGGGCAAGTGACGAGGCAGCAGGGCGTTCATGCTTGCCGAGTGTCTCGGTGAGTCTCGTGTTCCGCGAAGCCGCATTGGAACATTCGTGAATATGATCCTTAGGACAAAACGTGTTGGTTCCTGTGGCGACGCAACAATCGAAAGTACACCGCACGCACACCGGGAACAGCAGTTGTTTTTAATCAGCCCTGCTATCAGATAAACTGCACGGCTCGTGGTGGTGGTCTCGAAGCTGCGGTCCAGGGATGTCACATGTCCGTGAAAGAACGAAAACGCATCCTGATTCTCGGCGGTGGCTTCGCGGGTGTCTATACCGCAATGTATCTCGACAAACTGCTGCGATCGGAACCCGATGTCGAAATCGCACTGATCAGTCGCGAAAACTATTTTGTGTTCCAGCCCATGCTGGCGGAAGTGATTTCAGGCAACATTGGTCTGCTGGATACCGTCAGCCCGATCAATCGCCTTGTGCCACGCTGCCGATTGTATATTCGGGAAATTGAATCCATCAATCTGCCGCAACGCCAGGTAACTCTGGGTCCTGGTTTCTGGCCGCAATCTCTTGTTCTTGAATTTGACCACCTGGTTCTGGCGCTCGGGACGGTCACGGATTTTCGAGGTATCACAGGACTTCATCAACATGCATTGCCGTTCAAAAACCTTGCGGATGCCATCCGATTGCGAAATCACCTGATTCATGTTCTGAATGAAGCCGAGATCGAATCCAATTTGGAACGTCGTCAGCAACTGCTCACCTTTGTTGTCGCGGGCGGTGGTTTTTCAGGCGTCGAAGTTGCTGCGGAATTGAACGACTTTGTACGGCACATGGCAAAGCGGTGTCGCAGTTTTTCCTCCGCCGACATTCGTGTCGTGCTCGTGCACTCCGGGAAACAGATTCTGGAACGTGAAGTTGGCCAGAAGCTCAGTGCGTATGCCCAGCGGTTACTTCAGGGACGCGGCGTGGAACTGTGCCTTGAGAATCGACTGAAAACGGCGACTCCGGATGCAGCCATTTTAAGCAGCGGTGTCCGAATTCCGACAAAAACGCTTGTCTCGACAGTTCCCTCGTTCCCGAACCCGCTGATTGACACGCTGGATGTCAGGAAAGACGGCGGTCGCATAGTGGTGGATGGTCATCTGGAAGTCATTGGGTCAGAGAATATCTGGGCTCTGGGTGACACAGCGCGCGTGCCGAACGCGGCTGATAACGAACATTGTCCGCCGACTGCTCAGCATGCGATCCGACAGGCAAAAACACTCGCGCACAACATTGCTGCGCGAATCCACGGTCGCGAACCAAAAGTATTTCGCTTCCCCGGGCTCGGCAAAATGGGATCGCTCGGACATCACTCGGCGGTCGCGGAACTCTTCAACCGCATTCGGATCTCCGGGTTCCCGGCGTGGGTGCTTTGGCGCA
>JAYSPO010000130.1:0-5302 GCA_043722015.1 Candidatus Kuenenia sp.
GCCGAGCACCTTGCGGCGATTGCATTGGAAACGGGCCGTCCGAAGGACAAAGCCAGGCTGCTGCAGTTTATCGAATCGGGCATACTGGATGCAGAAAAATTCGGTCGCATTGTTGAGTCGTATCTTTTGTCGGCGAAATGGCAGCAGTTTCAGAGGCAGTTTCTCGAACCATGATCACTGACATGCTGACAATCCTGAAAAGCAAGCAATCACTTCGAGCCGAGCTGGCAAGTTTGCCAATCGAACGAAAGCTGGAATTGCTTGAGTCTATGCGTGATCGACAATTGGCAATCAACTCAAGCCTTGATGTCCTCAATCCATCTGGACATGAGAACGAAGCTCCACAAAGATAAACAGAGCTCCTGGATAAACTTCAATCCATACGCGATGTTGATTGGAACTCTGATCGGCGGCGTGTTGAATCTTGATCCGGCCGCTGACTGAGTTCGTGCCCGCGGATTGTCCTTCTCTGCAGTGACAAGCCTCGTGGATTGCGTGTGATTATTTAGCCCGGAACGATTCGAAGAAACAGTCGGGCCCGTGAGTATCGCGACTGCATGAATCCGAAATCTGACAATGCCGCCACGTCACCCTGCGGAAACTGGATCAGTTTGGATTCCCCGTTAGACTCCTGTCAAAGGAGTCCAGATCCATGAAACGCTGATTCACGCTGATCGAACTTCTCGTGGTGATTGCAATCATTGCCATTTTAATCGCTCTGATTTTGCCAGCAGTGCAGCAGGCTCGGGAAGCGGCATGGCGGTCGGAGTGTAAGAACAATCTGAAACAGATCGGCCTGGCGCTGCAGAATTACCACGGTAGCCACAATGGGTTCCCACCGGGGTACGTTTCCAATTTCAACAGCGCTGGCAGTGACACTGGGCCGGGATGGGGCTGGGCGGCCATGATTCTGCCGGAGTTGGAGCAGGCAAACCTCCAGAACAGCATCGTATTCACGCAGCCGATTGAAGCGATTGTGAACCGGGCGACACGTTCAACGTCGCTGAAAGCGTATCTCTGTCCTTCAGACTCCGTCCAGATGCTCTGGAATGCAGTCGCGAGAGACTCTACCGGCCAGGTGACATCGACTATCTGCGAAGTGGCTGCATCCAATTACGTCGGCGTCTACGGTGTCAGCGAACCTGGGATTGACGGCGACGGCGTATTCTTCAGAAACAGTTTTGTCCGCCTGCGGGACATCACCGACGGCACAAGCTCAACGATGCTGGTCGGCGAGCGGTCGCAGAAATTATGCGAAGCAACGTGGGTTGGAGCCGTTACGAATGCTGCGTCGTTTCCTGCACCTGGATCTCCGGCACTGCCGTTCGTCGGGAATTCGTCGGGCATGGTTCTGGGGCACACATTTGAAGGCCCTCCAAACTCCGCGAAACTGGAGTGCAATTGTTTCTCAAGTCAGCACAGCGGCGGAGCTCAGTTCGCGTTTGCCGACGGTCACGTTCAGTTTATTTCTTCATCAATCGACAAGCTGGTGTTTCGGGCATTATCGACTCGCGCTGGTGGCGAATCTATCGGAGAGTTTTGATGCGGATACTTGCGGGGATCATATTACTTGGCGCTGTGGCTGGCTGTGGCGGAGGCGCTGCTGAAGTGGTAACGATCGACAAAGTACCAGAGGCCATGCTAAAGGCCGCTCAAAAAGAGCTTCCGGAAGTGACCTTTGATAATGCCGTCAAGCACAGCGACGGCAGCTACGAAGTTCGTGGCAAAGATCCCAAGGGCAAGGTTCGTGACGTTGAATTTTCCGCAACCGGCGAGATCACTGAGATTGAATAGCTTCAGACTTCTGTGATGCCTCCTCGTTGATTTCCAGGCACTTCAGGTCCAATGGCATGAACTTAACCTGCATTGCGCACGGTATAGGCCGGATCAAGCCCGCCGCTAATGCCGGAACATCGCAAACCCGATTTCTGGTCATCACACCCTGTCACCTGGATCCAGGATGAATTGGCGGGCGCCGCTCCGGCATTGATTGGGTTTGCTCGGTCCGGCCTACGATTCTGTGCGCAATGCAGGTTAAGGAATTCCAAGGGCGAGCCGGGTATGTAAGTGCCCGGATTTCTCCAACAGTCGTAACAAATCAGAGGATTGACATCCTCCGCTCGCCAGAAGTCCACGCCAATGCACTTCGGGTTGTTTTCGCAGGTTTGCCTGCAAATCAGGCCGAAATCGCTGCCAAAATCTGCGTCTTGCGGTAATTGCCGGTTTGCCTGTAAAAATCAGGTGCGCCCCGCGCTGTTATCGCGGTTGCTGTGCGCGCGGAAATACGGAAATTCAACAGGGAAGCACGGATGCTGGCCTGGGTTCGAAAACGATTTTGCTCCGACCTTGCAATCGATCTGGGGACGACGTCCACGCAGATCGGTCTGCCAGGCGAAGGCATTCGTATTGACGAACCGTCTGTCGTCGCCGTGCCAAAAGGGACGCATCGCGTCGTGGGACGCGGCGCGGCAGTGGGCAAACTGGCGTATCAGATGCTGGGGCGGACTCCGGAAGGAATTCAGGCCGTCCGTCCGTTGCGTCACGGGGTCATTAACGACTTCGAACTCTGCGAGACCATGCTCCGATACTTTATTCGCAAAGCGTGTGGACGTTCTGTCGGTCTGCGTCCTCGTGTGATTATTGCAGTGCCTGGTTGTATCACGGCCGTTGAACGCAGAGCGGTGTTCAACAGTGCGGAAAGGGCCGGGGCAGGACGAGTCTGGCTGATTGATGATTCCAAAGCAGCTGCAATCGGAGCCGGATTGCCGGTCTCCGAACCGCTGGCGAGTATGATCTGCGATATTGGTGGTGGCACGACCGAAGTCGCCGTCATGAGCCTGGCAGATATTGTGGCGTCGCAGTCGATTCGAGTCGCCGGCGATGCCATGGATGAATCCATCGTGCGCTACCTGCGTCGTCGATACTCATTGCGGATCGGTGACCAGACGGCGGAACAACTTAAAATCGCGATCGGCAGTGCGGCACCGCTGGATCATGAGCTGACGCATGAAGTCAGCGGTCTGGACACGGCCAGCGGAATTCCACGCAAGGCTCTGGTGACCAGCGAAGAAATTCGTGAATCGCTGTATGAGCCGCTGGAAGAGATCGTAGACAGCATTCGTCGCACGATCGAACGCTGTCAACCGGAACTGATCGCAGACCTGGCGGACACCGGACTTGTGCTGGCGGGCGGCGGTGCGTTGTTGCGAGGAATCGACCGATATCTTTCGCAACACCTCGGAATCCCGGTGCGCGTGGTGGACTCGCCACGCACAGCCGTCACGCGGGGCGCGATGATCTGTCTCGACCATCTGGATCGCTGGAAGCACGGACTGGATGACGGAATGCGGCAGTAACAGGAGTTTCTGATGCGTGTTGAACAGGTTCATCACCACTTGTGGTTTGCAGCCGTCGCGATGTTCGTGCTTTCGTTGCTGGTCACCGCAGCGGATCGCACGGGAATGCTCAGCAGCGTGCGATCGGTTCTGCATGATGTGCTGAGTCCGGGGCGACTGGCACTGATGGCCATGAGGCCGCAATCTGATGAGGCGGGCAAACCTGTGGACGCCGCAGGTCCTGTCAGAATCGATGCATCAAGCGGTCTCCATGCTCAGCAGTTGCAGACGCTGCGGCAGCTGATGATTGAAAACGCACGACTGCGACGTGATCTGAAGCGTTCTAAAGAAGCGACTGTGATTGCTGAATTTGTCGATCCCGCAGCGTCACTCACGGATTATGCCATGATTTCGGCGCAGGTCATCAGCAACAGCGGGCTGCCAGGTTCGCTGCGGGAACTCATCATTTCTGCCGGAAAGTCAGCAGGCATTACGCGATCTGAATTGGTCGTCGATGGCAGCGGTGCCGTCGTGGACATGGGCTCAGACGCCGGCGTAGCAGAGGGTGATCGTGTGCTGTCAGGTTCGAGCGTCATTGGACGCATCGAAAAGACCGGGCGCTGGGTGAGTATGGTTCAGCCCGTGACATCAGCCGATTTCCGCGCTCAAGTCCAGTTATTGCGCGCGTCGGACGACGGACTGCACTTCGGAGCAGTCGGGATGCTCGAAGGCACGGGTTCATCCGAGTGTCGTCTGACCGGAATTTCCTACACCGACGCCGTGACGGTCGGTGACACTGTCGTCAGTGCGGATATCAATGGCGTTCGGGGTCCACGATTATTTTTCGGGACTGTCACTTCAGCGGAATTCCTGGCTGGCGGCCAATGGGATGTGCGGATTCAGCCGGGCTTTACGGTGTCGGAACTGGACCGCGTGGGCATAATTCGCCTGCGTCTGCAGACGGACATCACGGCCGTCTCGACAGCAATGGATTCGAGAGGACCATGATGAAAATAATTCTGGCAATGGCAATTCTCTGGATGTCGATCGCGGTTGAACTCGCGTGGTCCGGTTCGCTGCCTCAAGGCGCCCTGGTCCTGCCGATCGCGTGCGGAATCATGTTTTGGATGCGTTCGGTCACCGGCATCCTCCTGTCGGCCACAGCATTGCTGATAGACTGGGTTGCCCGGCCTGGATTTCTGCCGCTCTGTCCCATGCTGCTGCCTGCAATCGCCGCCTGCCTGATCAATCCGTCATCGAAATCGGACGATTACAGTTCTCGCCGCCAATCGTTCGCGAAAAAGTTAACGCCGTTACACCTGCCGTTCATCACGCTGCTGGCCGTCAGCCTGCAATTGTGCAGCCAACAGGATCTTTCTTCCATGCCAGCTGTGGTGGATGTGCAGCTGGCGGTGAAGACCTCGCTGCCCTCGCTGCTGATGATCAGTCTGCCGATCAGTGCCGGAATCTCGATGCTCATGCGACTCGCTGATGAACTTGGCCTGCGGCGCGCCAGTCAGCAGTGGATCTGATCGTTGTGCAGGAGGACATCAATGTCCAGGTTAGACCGCATGTCGTTGGCATTGGCTGGTCTAACCGCGTGCTCCGCGGGCCGCGATTGTGCTATTTGAGATTTGAGATTTGAGATTTGCTGACTGTAACGTTTTCTATGTGTCCGCCGTTTGAAGCCCTTTTTCCAGACCGGGAACCACGAATGAACCACGAATGGACACGAATTGGAATGCGCCTCATTCGTACTACTAACGATCAGAATGTTCGCGTGGCGCGAAGAAATTCGGTTGCAGTCCAATAGGAGGCTCAGGGACCGCCAGAGGCAAAATACAAATCGCATTCTTAACCACGGAGATCACGGAGATCACGGAGGGAATCGCGATAAACATCCGATCAGTATGAATTCAGGAATGCAATCTTATTGCCCCGCAATCGAGCCTCTGGTACTCCGTGTT
>JAYSPO010000131.1:0-6207 GCA_043722015.1 Candidatus Kuenenia sp.
CAGGTTTTGTTAGGGGTTCTTGGTAAACCGGATCAAAACATTGTGCGAACTGTGATGGAATGACTAGAATCCGGTATCCCGATGTCCGGGATACCGGAGGGTGGAGATGGCATTCGACCGACATTCTGATCCCAGGTTCGACGGGTGGCGTCTTTGCCGCGGCCCCGCAAACTGGTTCACGTTTCTGTGTCCGGACTCGATTGAAGTCCGACAGACGCAGACGGTGATTGAACTTCGGATGAAGGATGTGGCGTCCGACGGATGGTCGGTCGCATCGAAAAGTAAATCGGCACCGCAATCCATCGGTGCTGAACTGCCACACGTCTTATCCATCGTCACATGGTGGGACGATACCAATCGCGATCAATTGCGTCGGAACTCGCCCGATCTGTCCGTACTCTTTCCTGAAGTGGTGGCGCTGCAGCCGGCGAGTCCGCTCGATATTCCCTCCGAGAACGAATCATGGTCAGGCACATCACGGCGGTTGAAATCGGCCTGCTGGCTCGCACGGATTTTTGGACGACGATCATCTTTTGAATGGCGACTGTGGACCGTGCGACATGAAAAACTCATGATCGTCGCGACGGTTCAGTCTCCAGACCGACGTCCATTGGATGCCGCATTTCTGAAGTTCTGCGAAATGGTGCTGTCCACGCTGGAACTGGCAGATCAGCCCGCATGGCCTCCGGACGTTTTTCTGAAGCAGGTCATTGATGTCGCACGCCATCACTTCCCGCTGTTGCAATCTTCAGCCTCGCGCGGCTTGTCGTTGCGACTCGGTCAGTCGGAAATCAGCCTGTCGAATTTTTATCGGATGTACCTGCAACAGCCACAGAATTTTCGCCGAATTATCGTCCCCGGACTGACGACCGTTGTGCGTTTACAGGAACTTGGCCCGGATCAACTGGCACCGACGCTGGAACAGGTGAAACTGCGAATTCTGCCCATTCTTTCGTCTGAGGATGAGCCGCGGTCGGACGAACGGGTGCAGATGCCGTGGGTCGGTGGTCTGTGTGTGGGATATGTGGTCGATGAAGATGATTCCTATCGCTACGTTCATCAGCGCATGATTGAAGCATGGAATCTGTCGCCGGATGATCTGCACGATCTGGCTTTGCAGAATCTTCGCCGTTATTCAGCCGCGCATCCGCTGGAAGTCACGATGGTGGGAGATGATGAAAATCCGCGACTGCTGATGCCGGTCAAACCAGATGCGTATAACTGTTCGCGCGTGCTGGATCCGGATTTTCACTGTCAATTGCGGGAACTGTTCGGACCTGAACTCATCGTCGGCGTACCGAATCGTGACTTCTTTGTTGCGGCCACGTTGAAAGATCCCGATTTGATTTCGCAGATTCGCAAGCGTGTCGATGAAGACTTTTCGACCATGCATCATCCCCTGACCCGACGGCTGCTGGTCGTGTCCGCCGACGGCGTCAGTGAATACTGTGGTCCATAACGAACGCCGCACGTCACTCCGCGTTGCGTTTATTGGTGGAGGGTCAGGCGGACATCTTTTCCCTGCCATCGCGATCGCTCAGGAACTGCGGAGCCAGGATACTGAATCCCGTTTTCTGTTTCTGACCAGTCATCGAGCAGTCGATCAACAGGTACTGGATGCTTCCGGGTTGTCTGAGATTGAAGCCCAGGTCGTCCCGTACGCATCGTTGTCGTCAAAACGTGGACTATGGAATTCCGCCATGCGCTTGAATTCTCTCTGGCGTTCGTTCCGGGAGGCGCGCCGCTGTTTGAAAGCGTTTCGACCGGATGTGGTTGTTGGCCTCGGAGCGATGGCAAGTGTTCCCGGCGTTGTGGCCGCCAGTCGACTGAGTCTTCCCATCATGCTGCTGGAACAAAATTGCCTGCCCGGTAAGGCGACCCGCATGCTGGCGCGACGTGCACAGTTGACGGTATTCGGGCTGCCGGTGGCGGATGATCGACGGCAACACTGGGCGTCGCCGGTGCAGACCTGCGGTACACCGGTGCGCGTCGGCATTCGTGAATTGGCAGAGATGCCGATCGGGGTCATACCGGAGCGAAAACGAATACTGATTCTTGGTGGCAGTCAGGGCTCGCATTCCGTGAATCAGATCGTCGCGACCGCGTTCGACGACGGACTGAAGTTACCACCGAAGTGGGATATCGTGCATCAGACCGGTGAACCACAAGTTGCCGCGATCCGTGATCAATATCGTCGCTGCGGCATCGCAGCCCGTGTGGAAGCATTCCTTTCCGACATGCCTTCCGAACTTGCCGCCGCCAGCATCGCCGTCAGCCGCGCAGGTGCCGTGACGATTCAGGAACTGGCCTGCGCCGGATTACCCTCAATTCTGATTCCGCTGAGTACCGCTGCGGACAATCATCAGTTCTTCAACGCCCGCCTGCTGGCACGCTCGGGCGCGGCATTTGCGATCGACGAAAAGAAAGCCGATGCCGTGAGCACGTTCAGAAGTTCACTGGAAATACTTCTCAGCGAACCCGACCAGTGTCAACGCATGGCCCACGCGATCCGCTCACTGGCAACTCCAAACGCCGCCATTGAAATCGCAGGATTGCTGCGCGACGTCGCGCATTCCGACATCAGGTCAGCCGACCATACGTCACGCGGCCATGAATGACACGTTTTCGAGATTCTGGAGAGCGACATGTCCGAGGAGCGTTCAGGCTGTCCGTTGTTTTTCCCCTGCGTTTCATGCGGGTGCCCCTTATTCGGCTGTATTACGTCGACGCCTGAAATGGACAACCGAATTGGGACAACCGAATGAATAGAATTGTGGGAAACACTGGGGCGGAATACACGGCATTGGCGTGAACGGTGCGCCGATGCTTGAAGATGCCGACGCAGATAGTGTCCAATTGTGTCATTACAGCCCGCGCGCGATATCTACTCCGCGCGACCGGAAGTGAGGTTCCTCGACAAATGATGTGCGCGGCCTGAATTCTCCATGAGGTTGCGTTACGGTGATGTCGTCAGGCAAAACAAGTGTTTCTCGCCACGAATGAACAGGCGATTTGACGCAGGAACCGGAGATCCAATCACCGGCTCTTCCATATTATTCTCGGCCAACAGCTTGAATTTGTCGTCGGCCACATTGGCGACAAACACAACACCGTCCTCGCGCGGAGCGTACAGGATTCCATTGGCAATCAGCGGAGAAGCGTAATAGCTCGCTCGGTTTGAAGGAAACGTATCGCTCCAGATCGTCTTACCGGTAGTGGGATCGAGGCATTCGACCTCTCCGCGGTCGCGAACGAGATATACACGCCCTTTCCAGACGACAGGGCTGGGTACAAAGGTTCCAACATCGTCACGTTTCCACACGTGGTTCGTGTCAGTGACGTCGCCACTGCCTCCAAGTTTGATTCCATGCAGCCGAGGTTTACCGCGATCGTTGCGTCCAAAAGCGATGATGGCCATGTCACCCACGATTACGGGCGTAGAGATTGAGGGCCACAGCTTGTCTGATTCCGGGTTAAAATTTCCGCACGACCACAGCACGCTGCCGTTCGCCGAATCATGAATCGTCAGATGCTGCGCTCCCCAAACCAAAAGTGCCTGTTTGCCGGCATGCTGAATCACAAGCGGCGTGGCATAGCCGTGATCGCCTTCTTGCGGCGTTTCGTAATTGCGGGCGACTTTCCAGACCATGTCGCCAGTCGTTTTGTCAAACGCCGCGAGCCAGGACTCACCATGGTGCATGCGTGCCATGACAACATACTTCTCCGTCAGTACTGGAGATGTACCGTGGTCCCAATACAGTGTGTCTTCCCCGAAACGTTCGACAAGATTCGTCTTCCAGCGAACCGATCCATCCAGGTTCACCGCCGCGAATGTGCCACTCTTAAAATACACAAACAGACCTTCGCCATCGGTCACCGGAGACGCATTGCTCCCCGAACCATTGCGATGCTTACCCTCATTTTGCTTGCCAAATGTCGCCTGCCAACGCTGTTTGCCGGACCAGTCGAATGCCAGCAACGCATCGTTGTCTTCTACAGGAGCAGTGACATAGATGGTTTGTTGCCATACGATGGGAGTTGAACATCCTTTGCCTGGCAACGGAGCTCGCCACAGCACGTTGGCCGCGTCGAACTTCACCGGATACGTACCGAACTCGGTACTGCCACTGTCCTGCGGTCCGCGCCAGCGAGGCCAGTCTTGATCTGGTTCCGATGATTCCACGGCACTGGCAAAGACAAAAAGCGTGGCGGCGATCAGGTATCGGGGGACAAACATGGCTGTGAATGATCCGAATATAGGGAGGAGGGATTTTCATCGCGTTTTTCTGCTCCGCGATCGTGCAGATTGTGATTATACCGGAATACCCAGTACTTTCGAGCAGCGACGATATCGCGTCTGACGATGAAATGGAATCACGGCATGACCTGCCTCCTTTCTCGCGATCGGATGGCAACACAGAACGCTTTGTCAGGCGAGTCCAACCTGCATCGGTCTGGCGAAGCGTAGCACGCTGGCGGCTTGCGTAAACCTACGAAGACGCTGCTCTGCATGTCCGTGCGTGCCGCTTCTCGTACAACGCGCGAGGCATCAGCGAGATGCCGGGCGGCCGACCTTCCCGCGTCTACAACACGGTGCGATGGTAAGAACGCGGCGGACTGTTCGTCTGCATGATTCGCGCCGCAGGCGGCGGCTGATATGCTGTTTGCCAATCAGGAGCGAACGACTGAGTTTTTCGAGTGGAGTTTCGAACATGACGTACCGGCATCTCTTGTGTTTGTTCCTCGCCACATGCGGGGCTGATGCCGAGAACGGTACTCAGGTCGGACGGTTTGTTGTTGAGCATCCCACTCTTTTGAATCTGGGGTTCGAGTGGCAGATTCGTGGCGATGCAAATCGGGATGCAACCGTCACGGTCCAGTATCGCAAGGTCAATGACATTGAGTGGCGACCAGCGTTGCCTTTGGTGCGGATCGGTGGCGAGAAAATCTATCGGGAACGCGAGCATCTGGACTACACGGTGCCCGATGGCTTCGCTGGCAGCATTCTTAATCTGCAGCCGGGAACGGAATATGAGTGCCGGTTTGAGCTGACCGATCCGGACGGGGCGTTGGGCGAGACGACGCAGACCGTTCGAGTGACGACTCGCAGCGAACCGCAGCCTTTTAAAGACGGACTGACGCGACACGTTTATCCCGTCGACTATGAAGGCGTCCGACAGGAACCGAGCTTCACGAGTCTCATGCAGGCATATTATGGCGCGGGGTTGGGAGACTGGAACGCTGTCTGGGAACGCAAGGCCCAGCCGGGCGATACGATCCTCATGCATGCCGGACTTTACCAGTCCGATCGACTGAATTACGTCGACCCACAGATGACGCCGTTTGACGGGACAATGTCGCTGACCCTGAAGGCTACGGCGGAAAAACCGATCACGATCAAGTCGGCTGGTGATGGCGAGGTGATCTTTGATGGTGCTGGCAATCATCGTTTATTCGACGTCATGGCGTCGAAATATCACATTTTTGACGGGCTGACGATTCGCGACACCGATGTCGCGATCCTTCGTCCAACATGCACTTTCGGAATAACCTGTTTCTGGGAAGAGACACGCCCGATCGCGGCATCATGACATGGGCGAACGCGACGGATACTTTCAGTTCTGATTACAACGGGTTTCGACCAAACAATGGCGTGGCTGAACAGTACACCTGGCTGGGTCCGGGAGCCGGTCAGCGACTTTACGAGCCTGCGGCCGGGGATTGGAAAACTTTTGCCAACATTGCCGACTTTCGGACGGCGACCGGGCAGGAAACACACGGGATCGAAGTTGATTTCGATGATTTCGAGGGATTGGCTCCACCCGATCCGTCCAGTCGCCACGCGGTGTATCATGCGATGGATTTGAACTTTCGGCTGAAGCCAGGCAGCAAAGCAGTGGATGCAGGCGTCGTGATTCCGACTGTGAACGATGGCTTCGCGGGACGCGCGCCGGACCTTGGGGCACTGGAAGTCAATGCGCCGGAACCGACATACGGGCCTCGGTGGCTCAAGGGTCAGCCGTTTTACCGGTGAGAGCCCAACGCGGGCTTCGCCCGCAACCCATGGTTGAAGACGAAACTCAGGAAGATTTGCGACGGGAAAATAAAACAACGGCCCGCTGCAAAGCTAAGCTGCGGAATTCGCGCGTCCGCCACCGTCAATGCGACGTTTTAGAAGCGAAAACGTTCGGGGCAAAAAATGCATGG
>JAYSPO010000132.1:0-4651 GCA_043722015.1 Candidatus Kuenenia sp.
CGTGTCGTGACAATCGCGATTGGGCCGGATGTTCCGGGTCTGCCGCATGAAGGTCGGCTCCATCGTCATTGTCCCGGCGACTTCCGCTCGATTCCCGGCGTTCACAGCGCAAGATTGGCTCCGTGGTAAAGACCGCTCTGTTTCCAATCCATGTCCCTCATGAATTTGGCTCCCCCACCATGACTCGTACAGCATCCATCACGCGCAACACTGCGGAAACTCAGATTGAACTGTCGCTCAACCTCGACGGCAGCGGCAAGTCAGAGATTTCGACCGGCGTTGGTTTTTTTGACCACATGCTGACTCTGTTTGCGCGCCACGGGTTGTTTGATCTGAACGTGAAAGCCGTCGGTGATCTGCATGTGGATCACCATCACACCGTGGAAGATGTCGGAATCTGTCTGGGACGCTGCCTGAATCAGGCCGTCGGGGACAAGAAGGGAATCTGTCGCTACGGACATTCGACGTTGCCGATGGAAGAAACGCTCGTGACCTCAGCCGTTGATCTGAGTGGTCGGATGGCGTTCGTGTACCACGTTAAATTTCTGACAGAAAAGATCGGCGAATTTGATACACAGTTGGTTCAGGAATTCTGGACGGCTGTTTCCAGTAACGCATTGATGAATTTACACTTGCTGTTGCACCACGGCTCGAACAGTCATCATGTGGCCGAAGCCATTTTTAAGTCCACCGCCCGTGCGCTGCGTATGGCGGTGAGCATTGATCCTCGGCAACCCGGCGTGCCAAGTTCCAAGGGCACGCTGCACGGTTAGGCTCGTTCGCTGGAGTACAGGCTTTGGTCTGCGGTTGCTATACTTCGCGCGGCAAGAAATAAGTGCGGCGAGCGGAGCGGCGTGAGTCCTCCGGTGCCTCGTTTTTGTACCGGCAAGCTGACGCATGCCGCTCGCCAAATCTCTCACAATTGACCGCGTGGAGTAGAACCTGCGCAGGCTATCGCTGTACTCCAGAACAAGGGTGTTTCATGTCAATTCCCCCGAAGTTTTCGATCCGCGCGCGCGGTGCCAGTTTCTCGTATGCGGTGCGAGGACTGCGTTTCATGATGCAGTCGCAGCACAACGCCTGGCTGCACGCGGCGGCGACAGTTGCTGTCTGTGGCGTCGCCGCATGGTTTCAGATTACCCGAGTCGAGTGGTGTCTGATCGTCCTGTCGATGATGTCCGTGTGGACCGCTGAGGCGTTCAATACGGCGCTGGAATGTCTGACGGATCTGGCAAGTCCCGAACTGCATCCGCTGGCTGGTAAAGCCAAAGATGTCGCTGCCGGGGCGGTTTTGATCACGGCAGTCGGAGCAGCTACGATCGGTGCGGTTGTCTTCATCCCCCACCTATGGACGACGGTGGTCAGTTTTCCATGACTTCCTTTTCTTTGCTCGCCGCGCGATCGTTCACAATATTTTCGTACTTCTTTGTCAGTTCCTGAACATGATCTTTGGCATGCTTACAGTCATCTTCAGACATCGACTTGTCTTTCTCAGAATTGTCCGCGCTCTTGTTCGCATCGCGCCGAACATTGCGAATTGCGACGCGGGATTCTTCGGCAAGATCCTTGATGCGACTGGCCATCTGCTTGCGACGTTCCGTTGAAAGCGGCGGGACATTCAGACGGATCACACGGCCATCGTTGTTCGGCACCATCCCGAGTTCACTGGCCGTGATCGCTTTCGCAATCGCCTCCAGGATGCTTGTGTCAAATGGCCGGATCAGGATCTGCTGTGGTTCCGGCACGCTGATGTTGGCAATCTGTTTCAGCGGTGTGGGCGAACCGTAATATTCCACGCGTACCGAATCCACCAGCCCTGGATTTGCCCGCCCGGTGCGAATGCCTTTTAGGGCATTCGCCAGCACGTTCACGGCCTTTTCCATTCGCTCTTCGGCATCCAGCAGGATTTCGTCCTGGTCCATTCCTGTCACTCCCGGCAAATCTGTAATATCTGCAATAGTTGTTGTCGCACGTAATTCCCGGCACGATTCCGGCGGGACTGACATGCGAAACTGTCGTCGTCAGGCGGAATCGTACTTTCCCTGCGTTCAAGGTCAAGCGGCCCAAAGGGCCATCCGTTCCAATAGCCTGGCCCGGAGGGCCAGGTCCACGAGCAGAAAAAATATTTTCAGGCCCAACGGACCAGCCATTCGGCGGGCACTGGAGATGAACTGCCGACCCGTTGAGCCTGGACGATGGTTTGGTGGCGTTTTCCCTGGCCCGCTGGGCAGGCTATCTGAACTGCTGCCCCTTTGGGCCGAAACACAACAACTGAGCCGCCGTGTGCTTATCTGTGAAATCCGCGGTCAGAGACTCCTTCCCGCTCTTCCGGGGATTGTTGAAGATCAGCGTCGGTTCGTGTTCCGTGCGTTTGGCACTTTGGGTTGCGGGCGAGGTCCGCGCCAAGTACCTCCAGGTCCTCTGTGGATTTGCTTCACCTATGGTGCGGTGCGTTTCGCTGCCCGCACCCTACAGGAGTGGCAGATTCGCAAACTGGTCAGCCGTGGCATCAACTAGGGTTTTCGGATGAAATGCTCCGCAAAGCTTCTCACCTGATGCCCATTCAATACATGGAACATCCGTAGCTTCTCGATCGTGGCCGCACCAAACCGACTCAGCGGAACATGCACTATCTTCTTCTTGTACTTGCTGGCCAGACGACGCCATCCGGCACCCGGCGGTTGATAGCTCATCAGAGCCACATGCCGCTCCGTGGAATAATGCAGGCCCGCGGCCAGCAGGCGTTCTTCAAGCGTGTCCACAAAATCAAACTGCGGATCACGCCAGATATCCTGAATCGGCCGCGGCGGAAACAGAAACATGCAGCCGCCGTAGCGGGCCAGAGCGATCCCGGGGCCAACCATTTCTTCCAGAAAGCTGGTGGCGAACAGCGACAGTGTCGATTCGTCATGATGCTCAGCATGCCATGTAATGCGCCACGGATATTCCCGTGGATCCGCGGGCGAATCAAACAGCATCACCACACAGTCAATCTTGCCTCGTGCGGGTGGAAAGACCTTGACGTGCAGTTCACCCACATGCCAGTTACGCAGGGTTTCGCGAATATCGAGTCCATCTTTCATGCTGGAGGTGAACTTTTCGGTTTTCGCAAGGTCGTTCCCGATCAGATCGAGTGCCACATCTTTGACATGTGTGCGGAAACGTTCGATGGAAACGTCTTCAGGAGGCCAACTGCATTGTCCAAAAGGATTCCACGACTTCTGCCATTCGACCTTCGACTTCAGATCAGGACGCGCATTCAGGCGACAGCTTCGCCAGACGACCGGATGCCCGGGCAGACGGCTGACAGGTTCCAGTTCCGAACCGTCCGGCAACACAACACGATCCACACCAAATCTCGCTTCAGGGAGATCCGCTGGCGGAGCAAATGGATAATCGCGAGCCGATTCAGCCACATGGATCGCATACTGATCTCCGGCCGTCTGCTGCGCCGCAACGACCAGCGTGTACAGGTCCGGCGTGAATCTTCGTTCCATGAGCGACAGATTGCGGATGTACTTCAGACAGTTCAGCAGCAGAAACGGAGTGATCCGACGGGCGCGGGATTTGAATTCTTCGCGATACTTGCCACGCGCGTAAATCAGCAGTGATTTGATCCCGTCGATCGACATGTTCTCATCGTCGTCCAGATCGACGCGTGCCTGTTCATACTGCCCGGTGATGAACGGCAGTTCGCCTAACACGAACGCCAGCGTTCGCGGTGACACGCTGTAGGTTTCCGGCGATGATTCTGACCAGTCCGGATCAGCGGGCCGTTCGGTCGCACTGTTGAATGCATCCCGCAACCACGGCCAGTCCATAATGTTGCAAAGACACAGGACCGATTCAAATCGCGATGATAACCGATGCAGCTCACTGGCCATCCAGTTGATCCGCGTCTGCTGCTCTTCATCCTCCGGAGCCGGTAACGCGGGTAAAACGGCCGCCGCAAACTGTTCCGGCCTCACACGTTTCAGCGCGTAAGGATCGGGCAGCACCGCTGAGCGAGGAACATAATGATCAGTCTCGATGTCGATAAAGGCGCGGACCATTCGTTCCTGCCGCGCGATGCGCAGCGCAGCGATGACGGGTTGGCAGGGATCAATCGGGACGTAACTGCCCACAGGGCGTACAATCTCGTCGTCATCAGTTTCGCGTCCTGTTTCAAAGTCGGTCTGCGTCCCGCTGAATACTGTCACGGGCTCGCGTTGCAGGACCACTGAGACCACAGGTAGACGTTCGACGGCCGCTTCAACGTCCTGCTGAAACGACGGCGGCAGTGGCACGGCAAGGCAGGCAAATTTGTGAGACAACATCAGTCGCCGTACTTCGACCGCAAAGTCTCCACTGCCATGAATGACAGGAAACAGCGTAATATTGCGACCAAGTGTCAGGACTTCGGAGACAGCGTTCATGGCTTATTCTGGGAAAAACTCAGTTGGACAACGAATCCCGCAAATGTTACGCATTGGCAGCCAGGAAAGAAAGCGCCCACCGTCAATAACCACGGCTGGCCTGTTTGTGAATCTGTAGGGTGTGACAAGCGCCAGCGAAGGCACACCATGTTTGTGATTCGGTGTGCCTGCGCGTTGCTTGTCACACCCTACAAGTCGCGCAGCGTCAATAACTGGCTGAACGCGGCCGACAAATG
>JAYSPO010000133.1:0-8662 GCA_043722015.1 Candidatus Kuenenia sp.
CTGGGAAATGGCACATTTGAAACCCCCTACAATACCTTGCAGGCTGCGGCGATTGCGAACAACGCCGGCGTGGACATTATTCGTGTTGTTCCGCGAGCCGACGATTCCACGACAAATCTGACGGTCAACGGCGGGATGGGCCTGTTTGATGACCAGACACTGCTCTCATCGCTGAAGCCGCTGGTACTGGCGCCGAACTGCATCATTCCGGCTGACACCGGCCTCGCGACCATACTCGGCCCACTGATCTCCAATCCCACGATGATTGCAGGCGGCAGTGTTGTACGACTGGCTAACAATGATGCGGTCATCGGCATGCGAATCGATGCGGCCAATGCCGCTGGCACGGTCTTTGGCAACGGCATCGTGAATCCACTGCCGATCACCGACGTCAATCTGACCTGCAACATCTTCACGAACTACACGAACGGTGCGTTTCTGCAGGACGTTTCTGGTCGCATCATTGTGGATCAGAACGAGTTCAATGGTCGGTTGGGAAACTCCATCAACGGTGTCACCACGCCGGTTTCTGTGAACGGTCTGAACCTGACGGTTGCGGGTGGCTCGACGGTCGAACTGCTGGTTCGTGACAACAAAGCATCGAACAACAATGAAACCGGGCTCAGCATCATTGCGAATCCGGGTTCCACTGTGAATGCGGACGATCCAAACGGAACGGTACCGACGGGTATCGTCGGCAACACAACTACAAATAACGGGAATTCAACTTCGACCAATGGCAATGGCATCCTGCTGCATGGCCGCACGGGCTCGACAATCAATGCGCTTGTTGAGAACAATACATCCACGGGCAATGCGCAGAACGGATTTTTTGGAGAAACCGACGGCGGCCTCTTTAACCTCGCCAGCATGCGAAACAACACGTTCTCGGCGAATCGAGAAAACGGTGCGTTCCTGCATTATCTGAATGGTGGGATGTTCCGGTCTGTATCGGAAGACAAAACAGAGGATCTCAACTTGAACGGGATTCTTGATCTGGGCGAGGACACCAACGGAAACAGTCGGCTGGATGTCGCGAACGGAACTCTTGACGCGGGCGAAGACCTGAACGGTAACAGTCTGCTCGACCAGGGGATCGTGAGCAACACGATGAGTAACAATGGGATCGCTGGACTCTGTATCTTCGGTGAAAATGCCAGCACCGGGGTGTTTGACATCGGTGGTCCGACGCCAGCCCTGGGGAATCAGTTCATTGGAAACCTGTATGCAGGTGTCGCAACGGATCTGCGAGATACCGCGACAGCGCAGATGGACGTTGTGAATAACGTGATGTCATCTGCCACTGTGTTGAACACGGCTCCGACGTTGACCTATGTGCTTGACTTCGTACAGGCAGGTCAAACGATCACAGATCCATTCGGGAACGGGGTCTTTCTTCCGTTCGACGTCACCGGATTCGGATTTGCCGCGACTGACTATGATACTGTGACAAATGCGGTACTTGATACAGTACGAAACACATTCTATGGAATCCCGACCAACGGTGCTGATTCCCGCAGCCCGATTCCGGATGGACGTCAGCTGGATGTTAACTTCGTGATCGGTGATCTGGGGTCTGCACCTGTGATCGGCGCAACAGAATACTATACGGCCGTCATCGGCGGGTCCGGCGGCGGGACCGGCGGAGCCACAGGCACGGCATTTCTCAGTGCTGTGCGTGATGCAACAGGTAATGGGCCAAACTTTGGTTTCACGAACGGAGCCCACGTCGCGTCGGTCTTCAGCAATGTGCTTAACAGCATAGGTGGTCTGACACCGGCAGATATCGTACTGCGGGATGATACGCTGGGAACACATACGGACTTCGCATCCGGCACTGGCACACCAATCCTGCAGGATGCTTTGACTTCCGGCAATCTCACTTTCACCCGAAATGTCGTGGCAGGCACGGTTGCGCACGAAATCGGACATACATTGTCTTTGACACACATGAACGTGGCTGGATCGGTGACTCCAAATGGAGCTGCTCCGGTCATGGGGACAGGTGCTATCGACCTCCAGAATCAAGCCCGCCTCGTTCAACGTCAGTTTGGCTATTCGGGCTTTGACGCGGAAAATGGAAACGCGCCTGTGGCTCATGTCCAACAGCTGATGAATGCGCTTGGCACTCGTGATGCCGCAGTGGCTGGCATTTCAGGTAACGGAATTAAGATTAATGCCACCGACAGTGCTCATCTGAAGCCATCTACGTTTATCAACAACACGATTACGAATAATTCCGGTGATGGCATTGCAATCGCAATGAACGACAACGCGGTCGCTGAAGGCGTCACGATTCAGGGCAACACGATTACTGGCAACTCCGGACGCGGCATTGATCTTCAGGCCAATGGTGCCGGAGCCTTTATTGATGCTGACAGCACGATCGGCGGGACGGGCATTAATGTCCTTGGCGGAGCATCGTTCTCTCAGGGCAACACTATCAACAACAACCAGTCTGACGGATTTCGAGCCCTGGCTTCCAACGGCGGCACGATTCACGGTAATGCGATCAACAATCGCATTGAGCAGAACGGCGGCAACGGGATCGCTTTGGCAATCGATAACGGCGGAGAGATAGACTTCGGCACGGTGGCACTCAATCGTGTGATTCAGGGAAATAACATCGTCGGCAACGGCGGAGCAGGGATCAGTATGGTTTCCAACGTGTCAGCCACGACAGAGGCTGAGATGATCGCCACGATTCGCGGCAATACGATCAGCAACAACGTTGGTGGTGGCATTGTTTCAAATCAGAACGGACCGAACAATAATCCGCCCGCTCTGCCAGCCGTGGTCAACAACAATCGGCTGACCCTGGAAATTGGTGGAAGCGGAGTCACGGATACCAACACGATCAACGGTAACGGTGATGTGGGAATTGGCGTCGATGTGAGTGGAAACGGCAAAGCCGTTGTCAACATCACGAACACATCGGTGACTGGAACGATCGATGGTCCCGATCCTCGCTGGAACGGCGACGGACTCGGACTGCGACGATCCGACTCTTCACTGCTGCTGGCCACTGTGACGAACTCGACTTTTACCGGGAACAGGGGTGACGGTATGGACGTCTTAGCACAGGGCAACGATCGGTTTGATCCGAACCAGCCGATGTCCGGCACCGCGAACATGGTGACGGTGCTCAACAGCGTCTTCAACAACAACGGCGAAAATGGTGCGCGCTATGCCATTCATGGCGATGCGACTCTGATCAGCGATGTGACCGGGAGCAGTTTCAATAACAACGGTCAGAATGGTGTGCTCGTCCAGACATCTGACACGTCATCGTTCGGCGATCCGACCGATGGTCTGCCTCCAGGACGTCGCTCAATTTTTGATGGCAATACGTTCAATGAAAACGGAGTGGATGGCGTCCAACTGGTGGCTACTGACGAGTCCCGAGTCCTCGTGGAAATTACGAGTAACCGAGTCCCTGCAGGTTCGCCAGCCCATGCAGGTGCCAACACAAACGGCGACACCAGCATCTCTCGCAACGGTCGCGATGGCGTACGTATCGATACCACCGGTGGCCGGTCTGACATCCTGATCACTTCAGGAACAGGACAGACGACCATCGACGGGAACGGGACGGTCGCCGGAGGTAACGGCATCCGCTGGAACGCATCCGGCACGTCGGATGGTGTTGTGCGGGCTTCTCGCACGATCATCACCAACAGCGTTGCTGGAGCGACTGAAGATATCAACGGCGATGGCGTTGTGAACGAAGACCTGAATGGCAACGGCCTTCTGGATCTGTTCGAGGATGTCAATGGAAACGGAGTCCTTGATACCGCAGAAGATCTGAACAACAACGGTGACATTGACGTTGCTGATGGTGATGGCATTCAGTTTAACGTGACCTCAGATGTCATCGGCGTACCGATACCAACCCTGATCGTAGGTGGTGTTGGAGAAGGCAACGTAATTCAGAGCAACGGAGACAATGGTATCGAGATTAATGCCACTGGCGACGCATTCTTTGGTCAGCCTCGACCTCTTATCAGTGTTGTTGACAACCTGATTGGTGGCACGGCCAATGGAATCGCAGCCGGTAACGGCGGCAGCGGACTGAAATTGAATGTGCAGGGGGGAACCAATGCCCTTAATCCGGCGAATATCGATTTCACTGTGCCACCCGTGGCCGGAGCAGACTTCGACCTGATTGGAGTCAATGGCACAAATCAAAACGGTGTGTTTGAACTCGGGCCAATTGTTCAGCTTACGATGACAGGTAACACAATCAGTCACAACGATCGTCGTGGCGTGAACCTGCTGATCACGGGAGCAGCCGGGGATCGATTCCGCGAAAACGGGGCTTCTCTGTTTGATCCAACGCTGATCACCTTGACGGACAATACCATCGTTTCAAATGGTGAAGAAGGGATCTACTTCCGTGGGGATTCGCAAATGAACCAGAGTCGCTACACCTACCTGGCAAACTTCCCGTTCCCAGACCCACCATTTACCCCGGCAAATAATCGGCCACAATTCCCATTCTTTTATGACCCACTACAACCTCAATTCACGAATCGCAATGCTGGTTCGGTCAATGGAAACACGACATTCCTTCCGACGGCACCAGACGGAGACGCTGGTTACCTGAATCTTCGCACTGTGCAAAACACCTTCCTGACCATTACGGACAACACGATTCAGAACAACGGTACCAACCTCGAGACCGGAGAAGGCGTGTATCTGCGTGTTGGCACCGGTGCTTATCTCGCGGCCGATATTCAGGACAATGCTTACGGTGGAAATCTTGATGCCGACGTCCAGACCGATAGTTTCCTGTCCTTTGGCAATACCTTCAACTCACTCGAAAATACCGGAGACGGGACATTTGACGTCGTCTTCTGGGATGACACTGCACAGCTTGATATGCGATTCCAGAGTAACTCAGGTAATCAGATTCTGCCCAGTTCGTTTGGAGCAATGTACGAGAACGCTGATCCACTCAAGGCGATCGTTCTCGGAGATATTGGTGTCGTCGGAGTTGGTGTTCGGGGTAGACAAGCCGGACTGTTCCAGGTTGAGAACGGCCCGATGCTGAACGATCCGAACAACATCTTTATCAACTTTGGTGTGCCACAAAACATTCAGAATGCGTTCACAAACGGAGGTTACAACGTGCGAGCTGCTGCGGACCCCATGTTCCCGAACATCGGATTCGCTCCGTTCCTGCCATAGTGCTGAACCAGCGATGGCTGGCATAGGATGACTTAAACTCACAGGGGCTGCTGAATTTTCAGCAGCCCCTGTTTTCGTAATTCGGCGAGCGGCTGGGCGTCAGCCCTCCGTGGAAATTCAGGAAGAACTCCCCGGAGGGCGTATACGAAGAGTCTTGCCGCAACGCGGCACAATGTGAAAGCCTGGGGCATCGCCACGGGAAACGACAATATCGAACGTGGATGTTTCCCGAAATTTGACGGACATGAATGTCCATCCTACGGGAATCGCAAATCCTCGACTCAGAGAGTCAAGCTACTACAGACCGGACACTGCTCGTCCCGCACGGTGGGCAGCTTTCGGAACTCCATCGTCCGCAGATTGATCAATAACAGATTGTTCATCAACGGCTCGCCGATCCCTGTGACAAGCTTGATCACTTCCAGCGCGGCCAGCGCTCCGATTATGCCGGAGACCGCCCCGAAGACCGGAAACTCGCGTTTCCAGTGCGGCGGATCGACGGGATACAGACATCGCAGACAGGGTGTGGAACCCGGAATGATCGTCGTGAGTTGTGCGTCCAGATCGAACATCGCACATTCGATCAGTGCCCTGCCCTGCTCGACCGCCGCTCGGTTCATGGCGAACCGCTCCGAAAACAACGGAGCCGCATCCACGACGATGTCCACCTGTTTCACCATCGCCGTCGAGTTTGCATCGGAAACATTCTCTCTGATCGCGACAATTTCGACATGCGGATTCAGCTCCTGCAAACGCCGCTGGGCCGACTCCACGCGCGGTTTCCCCAGCCAGTCCGTGGTCATCAGCAGTTGACGATTGAGATCACTGGGTTTGACGTTGCCTGCATGTGCAAGGACCATTTTTCCAACCCCCGCAGCCGCCAGGTAAGACGCTACAGTGCCTCCGACCCCACCGATCCGTGACACCAGCACACTGGCCGCCTTCAGCTTCCGTTGCCCCTCCTCACCGACATCCGGCGTCCACATCTGCCACTCATAACGGGCTCGTTCTGCATCGGTAAGGAATGGTAGTTCAGGCATTGTGTTGCTGCAGGATGAGAAGTTTCGTTTAACCGCGTGGGCAACGCCCCGCGTTTCAGATTTCAAATTTCAAATACGAAATCCCAAATAGAACAATCGCGATCGGCTGGGCACGCGGTTTAACGAGCCAATGCCAACCTCGTGCGGTTTGGTGAAAACTAGTGTTCCAAAAGTCGAAGTAGGGTGTGTGCAGCGCCAGCGGAACACACCAGTCACTCACGATTTTCTCCGAATGGTGCGTTGCGCTCCGCTTCACGCACCCTACGATGAAATCAACCGTTGATTCTGCAAACGCCTCGTCGTCTCCACATCTTCACGGATCTGTTGCACGAGGCGTTCGATGGAATCAAATGACTGCAACGCGCGAATTTCGGCCAGCAGATCGACCTGCAATATCTTGCCGTAAAGATCGCCACGAAATCCATCGATGTGACATTCGACCTTTTCACGATGCTCACCGAATGTCGGATTCGGGCCGACGCTGACAGCCACCGGATAACATTTGCCATCCAGCGTCGCCTGACCGGCGTAGACTCCGTGTGCCGGCAACAGTGTGGCAACTTCAGCAAGATTCGCGGTGGGAAAACCGAGCCCTGTACCACGGCCAGCTCCGCGTCGCACGACTCCCGTCATCCGGTACGGGTGCCCCAGTAACTCCACCGCCTGACGCAGCGATCGGCTGCAGAGGAGTTCCCGGATGCGACTGGATGAAATGAGTTGTCCATTGGTCTCAACGGGACGCACGATAAGACAAGGCAAGGACGCCCGCTCACAGAATCCCTGTAACATCGCCGTGTCGCCCTTTCGGTCACGGCCGAATCGGAAGTTTGGACCTTCGACCACACCTTTTGCGTGAAACGTATCCACAATGACAGCATGGAAGAATTGTTCTGCCGTCATTTCCAAAAGAGTTTTTGTGACAGGCAACACGATGACCGAATCCGCTCCCGCAGCACGCAACAGTTCGATGCGATCTTCGACGGTTGTCAGAATCGGCGGAGTGAACTCAGGACGCAGCACGGCGATCGGATGCGGGTCAAACGTCACGGCCACGGCCTGAGCCCCCTGCTCTGCCGCCAACTCCCGCAGCGCAGTGAGCATCACGGCATGGCCAAGGTGAACTCCGTCAAAGTTCCCGATGGCGACGCAACCGTGCAGTTGCGCGGCGGTGACATGTTTAGGAAATGTTTTCATGAATCGCAAAAAGGGTGAAATTGTGGTGCCGCTTGCAGCCGGAATCTTATACGGCCTTGATCGCCAATCGAACAGACTCAGACGGTACAGTTTCTGAACTTCTTTGCATGACACCTGATTGAACGCAGCAGGCCAAAGCCTGTACTCGTACAGAGAATCCAGTACAGTGACGCAATTCGTTGTAGGCCGGACCAAGCGCAGCGCAGTTCCGGCACTTGCCAGAGACTTGCCGGAACTGCGCTTGGTCCGGCCTACACCAAAATCTTCTTTCAGAATCACTCTGACAAACCTCATAAGGAATCCGTTCAATGTTGCGTACTTCTCCGGTCGTGATCATGCTGATTCTGGCTGCGAGTCTTCAGGCTGACGAACCAATCCGGCATTCGTTCTTCATCGCGGGCCCCTCCTTCACAGGCATCATCGCCGAAGACGGCTCCGAAGAATGGAACTCCGGGAAGGCTGCGGCGCGGGACGGGTTTATTCTGCCGAATGGCAATGCACTCATCGCCTGGGGCGATGAAGTCAAGGAGATCACGCGCGAACACGAGGTTGTGTTCCACTACACGAAGTCTGCCGAAAACGGTGAGATCGGTACGGTGCAGCGTCTGGAGAACGGCCGCACGTTGATCACGGAACTCGGCAAAAAGCCGCGACTCCTGGAAGTCGATGCGGACGGGAAAATCGTGGTCGATGTGCCGCTGCAGCCGGAAACCGACAACGCTCACATGCAGACGCGGATGGCGCGCAAGCTGGCGAACGGCAATTACCTTGCTCCGCATCTGCTGGCGTTTAAAGTCAAGGAGTACACTCCGGAAGGCAAAGTCGTGCAGCAGTTTTCCACCGACATGGAAGATCTTGGCGGTCGAGCGGCAGAGAACTGGCCGTTCACAGCCATCCGTCTCGCCAATGGTCACACGCTGGTCAATCTGACTCATGGAAACAAGACGGTCGAAATGGACGCTGAAGGCAAGGTCGTCTGGAAAATCAGCAACGCTGACTTTCCGGACCTGAAACCATTCGCCGATCCGTGCGGAGCCCAGCGGCTTCCCAACGGCAATACGGTGATCTGCAGTTACGCATCGCAGGAAGCGATCAAGGTCTTTGAAGTGACTCCCGAAAAGAAAATCGTCTGGAAGTACACCGGCCCGCACCGCGCGCACGAGATTCAGATTCTGACAACGAACGGTAAACCAGTCGAAGGTCTGCCGTTGAAGTGAGACGTGCGATGGCAATGGTTG
>JAYSPO010000134.1:0-7224 GCA_043722015.1 Candidatus Kuenenia sp.
GGCGATGAACAAGTCGCTACTCCACGGTATATTTTTTCGGTGTTGCATGGCCGATGCGTTAGCTAACTAACTGTCGCAAAACTTTTGGAACGAGCGATATGACCCCGGAAGTGATTAGGGCTACTGCAGTCGCGAGACGCACAAAAACACACGTTGACAGAAAAACATTGTGATAATACCGCGACATTCTTTTCCGTTCCTTCATTTCGCTCGAACTTGCCGGTATTCCACGATGCCGCCTTCACAAACCGAAACATTGGTAAAGCCAAGAGATTTGAGTGAACGCCCTACAATTTCATCGTAGTCACACAAATCGCTCTGGCAGTATACGTATATGGGAATACTCATATCAGTCTTAGCGAAAAACGTTTTTACGTCCTCTTGTGATGCATAGAAAGGAACATTCACAGCACCAGATATTCTGTCCGCATCAAAATCGACTTCGCGTCTGGCGTCAATAAGAAACGTACCGTTTCGCCGAGAGAGTGAAACGGCCTCGGCAATCGGCAGCGACTTTAGGTCATGCACATGCGGGGCCGTCGCCAACCGAGTTCCAGCCCAGAAATTCCCCGCATCTGCAATCGAGTACATCTGAATAAGGCAAAAAACAAGGCTTGCAATTCCAATGACGAATAATTCTTTCAACATACTACGGCCTAGTCGCTCTATTGCGACGAGTCCAATAAACCCTACTCCAAGAATCATCTGCATGAAAAATGCGCGAAGTAGAAGAATCTCGACCAATGGCGATGAAGTGTTTTGATCTCGAACGAACACTCCAGAACCACTCCAAAGTGCCATAAACTCAGCAGGAGTTAACTTATAGGCTTGTTTGCCACTGTCCAACATAATTATATCAGCACCAACTCGGTGTACGCACACCCAGTGTGAGTATCTCTCATTCGACGCACTGGGACGCACAAGAGCAATAAACGGTTGCTGCACAATTGACACATCTAGAATGCAAAGCCCTGTTGCGGGAAATGCACGAAAATGCGAGGATTCAATTGCAGCAACAAGTTGTCCTTGCGTCGTACCTTCGCATGTGCCAACAAATTCGGTTGTGAGAAGTGAACGTGGCGATACATCACCTCCCAGTCGCTTGATGGCAGAGCTAACTGCATAGAGGCCACAAACTGGCCCCGACACAGGATTGGACCATTTCTGAGTACGCTGCATTTCACCAACTTGAATCGAATCGGTCCCGCGCAAACCAGGATTCTGAATGGCGTCTTCGCATCTGACTGTCTGACATGTGACAAGAGCGACGCATTGCATGCAACTCCATAGCATGATTACCCACAGACGATGAAACATAGTAATCCTTCCGCCCTGTCACTCACTCTTTGACATTTATTCCCCGATTACCGACTGCTTTTGTTGCGGTTTCTAAGATGATGAAACAATAAAGCTGAAAGCACAACAAAACCCACCGCATTAATGACAACTAGCGACACACGGCTGTTTCCACGAACAACTACCGCTTGATACTCCGATGTTATTGGTAACTCCGGAATCCCAGGAACGGCACGCCCACCGTCCCACAAATATGGCAGCTGCCGGGCTCCATCGACAGAAACTCGGTACCCATCCGGAACACTGTAGGACAGATTGCAACTTGCGTCGGTCACGCCAGTGATTTCCTCTGCGACAATATGACTCTGAACGGTATTGACAGCACCAGTGGAAAACACAGTGGTCTTCAAGATTGAAATCTCGGACGCATAAAAAACACCACTCGCGGCCTCCTTATACGCCAAGACCTGACCGCGCCATTCTATTTTTGTTGCATGGAGAGCAGAAGGCTGAAACGCAGGCGCACCCTTTGGGACTACGACATCCGATGGGGCGTTTTTTATTACAAAAAAGGTAGCGACGCTTTCATTTCCAATTCTCGAGTCGGCTTCTTTTTGGACAGCAAAACGCCGGGGCAACCACCCATGCTCGGGTGACACTTCTACTTCCACTCTACCAAGTATTCCCTGCGCTGTGAGCGAGACTTCTCTCATCCCGATATTGGAGCCGGAAGTGTCAGTGGGCAAATACGACTCTAATGATGCCATCCCAATAACCCAAATCGCGGTGCCACACTCCTGCATTGCATTGTACACCGCTTGCCGATCACGGACCATCAGGTCATTTACGGCGAGACGAGGATCTGAGAGCAGCACCATCAAGTTACCGCCGCCATCTGGTGGCATTTGCTTTCCATTTGTATCAAAAAGAGCCTGGACCGAAATCACGGAACCATCAGGACGAATCTGATACTCGTTGTGATACACGGCAGCGTCGGGCATCTGATTGGACAACGTGGCTTTCGTAACCACTCTTTCCACACCGCCACGGCGATAGATTTCAGCGAAAAACCGCCCGTCCATTCCGCCCCAGCCGTGCTCTTGATTTGTACATTCATTCACTGCGACGATTGAAAGTGACAATGTATTGTTGCCTTCAATTCCGGATCTCAGCTTCTGTACTAGATCATCTTGCTCTTGATCAGTGCGATCACGGACTGGGCTACCAATCTGTTGGAGACTGTCACCAAGCACAGGGTCCAAACAAGACAAGGAAAGAAGAAATAGAACAGGTAGGATCATGTTTCACATCCGCTCACGAGAAAAGAAGTCCCGCTCGACACCTCGCAGCTTGGCGAGGACAACAAGCTTGCGATACTGCGGAGAATTGCGAGCGCAAAGCAACAATTTCGTCGAGTCGCAGAAACATCGGCGGCTAGCGCAGTGCCGCTCACAAGAGACATCCTAAGATCGCTTGGGAGCTTGGGAGCTTGGGAGCTTGGGAGCTTGGGAGCTTGGGAGCTTGGGAGCTTGGGAGCTTGGGAGCTTGGGTTGCGAAATTGAATTGTCGAACATCGGCGGCTTTCACAGAAACTGAAGTACTGGGCCACGAGCGACGGACTGCTCCCGCATGTTGCACAGCAAAATTCTAGTTGTCAATACACACCACAAAGTTTTCTGGAATTTATGTCTGCGAATTTGTGTTCTGCAAACTGGAAAGTTTTGATTTCCGAGGAAGATTTTTGAGCTTGGCACGACGAACGGTGTCCGCCGACGGAGCGGCGAACCTACGTAGGCGAGCCGCTCCGTCGGCTCGCACCAGATCCGTGTCATCCGAGATATCCGTGTTTAAAAACGAGAGCGGGACTGACCACGGATATCACTGATTCCACGGATGAGTCGCATGTGGTTGCAGTCTCCGCAACTTTGCCCAATCATTTCGACACCTGCGGCAAGAACAACCACACACGGATTTCACGTTCAAAATAGTAATTCCCCCGGTACGAAACGCGAGACTGTTCTTTCCATTTGCGTAATGAAAGTTCCTCCCAGCCGGATGGCGAATCATTCGCATCACCGATCACCCAGAGTCGCTTTGGCGCCCGTTCTTCAAGATCCGCGGCAGAGATGCGATCATTGTCATTAATCAATGCCGATCCCAGCCATGTGATCATCGGAATAGATCGGAAGAGTTTCGGTAACGGAATGTGCATGGCATTCGATGGCTGCAGCAATCGGGACGTGTAGAAGCGTGTACTCAGCAACATGGCCTGATCGGCCACGACGATGGTATCTCCGGGCTGAAAATCCTTCGCCAGATGCCGCACCGCAGCTCGCATGCCACAGTCTTTCGAAATTTGCAGTTCATCGCAATAGCAGAAATGCAGGTACAGCATGTTGACAATCAATAACGCTGCCACTGCTTTCGAAAGTTCCTTCGGCAAAACCTTTACCACGAACGACGCCACGGCGCAGAAGAAGAACGCACAGGCCGTCAGGTAATGTCGGGAGGTAATAATGGGCAGTGAAACAAGCGAGATCACTGCTGAACACACGATCGGCGACGCTATCATGCACAGCACAAGCATCGCTCCGCGACTTCTGGCTTTCCATGTGAAGCATCCCAGCACCAGCAAGCTGATCAGCGACACGCTCAGGGCCAGTGCCGAATCCCGCTGTTCCACACGCTGGTTTTCATGGACGAACAAATCCAGCCAGGTTTTTGGGATCGTCCACCAGTTCATGTCGGGAATCCAGTAGTCGGCCCGAGCCTGCTTCGTCTGCTTGAGTAAAATCGAAAGCCAGGGCAGGAATGCAAGTCCGATTGCGATCATCGCAGCAATTGGCGGGATGAATGGAAGTGAGCGGTGACGGACTTCGGCGGAAGAATCGCGGTTCATCACTCGGAGAGTGATGTCTACTGTAGGCGTCACTCTCTGAGTGACGAAAGCCGTGCTGTATCGGCTGAAAATATTTCTTGCGAGCAGCCCGAAAAGAAAACACGTCTGCCCGAAGGCGGTGAGCACGCCGTAATTGTGTGTGTACAGCAACGCCGAGGCGGAAATCATGTACCCGATCCACCATCGCCGCTGAGGTCTTGCAAGACCCCGCAACAGCAGCCAACTTGATGCTACTGAAAGAAACGCGGCCATGGAATACATGCGTGTTTCAACGGACCATTGAATATGAATCCCGCTCACGGCATACATTGCTGCCGCAAGCACACCAGCCGCGCGAGATTCACGCTTCGCATCCGTGTCGGTTGTCCCAGCGAACGCATCGCGACAGAGCAAGTACAGTGTCAGCATTGTGAACACGTCGCACATTACTGACAGCAGTCGCTGAGCAACCTCGGAATCTCCACAGACGGCAATCCAGCATTTCAGGATCATAAAATACAGCGGAGGATGAAAATCATTCGCCGTCCGCCGGATAATCTCGCCGCACGAAAACTTCGTTGCCATCGTCCACGAATATGCTTCATCCAGCCAAAAACTGTGAGACTCGATTTGGTACAGCCGCAGGATGATCGCGGCTGCCGTGACCAATATCAGGCAGATGAATGCAGCAGATCGGCTCATAACTGGCTCTTCAAATGATGGGTTGCAGAGTTGCAAAGTCGATACCACTTTCTGAGTGGCGAGAATTCAACGATTCCGCGTTGGGCACCGTGCGTCGCTGAGAGGCTATCCGAAAAGCGCAGGAGACGTAAGAGTACCTCTGTCTCGCTGTCGCATCTGGTTCCCGTTCGCTACTCTTCCGCTTCCTGGCCACGACTCGACGTGTTTCAGGAATGAATCGATTCAGCAAGCATATTCACTTCAAAAGTCGCGAGTGGTCTAATGAAAATTGTCCGAATCCAGTCAGTCGATGGTCATGTTTGTTTTGCCAGCCAGCAGGCAGACGGTTCACTGGAACGCCTCCAGGGCAGTCTGTTGGACGGTCTGACTTCGACCGGCCAGACAATTGCCGCTGCAAAAATCCTGGCACCATTGGAACCGGCGGCGATCCTGTGCATCGGCCTGAACTATCGCAAGCATGCTGAAGAAGGCAAGCAGGCACTTCCACCGCATCCTGTGCTGTTCATGAAGATCGCGACCGCCGTGCAGAATCCCGGCGATCCCATCGTGTTGCCGCGCAAACTGCGCAGCGACAAGGTGGACTATGAATGCGAACTGGCGGTGATCATCGGCAGACGCTGCCACAATGTCAGCCGTGCCGATGCGTTGTCATATGTGCTCGGTTACAGTTGTGCGAACGATGTGAGTGCTCGTGACTGGCAAAAAGAAGGCGGCGGTGGTCAGTGGTGTCGCGGGAAAACGTTTGCCACGTTCTGCCCGCTTGGCCCGTGTCTCGTCACTGCCGACGAGATCCCGAACCCAAATGCCTTGCAGATTCGCACCATCCTGAACGGCAACACGATGCAGGACTGGAACACCAACGACATGATCTTCGACGTCCCGACTCTCATCGAGTTCCTCAGTGCCAGCACAATTCTGGCGCCCGGCACAGTCATTCTTACGGGAACTCCGCACGGCGTCGGTGCGGCTCGCACGCCGCCCGTATTTCTGCAGCCAGGCGATGAAGTGACGATTGAGATCGAAGGGATCGGGAGACTGACGAATCCGGTGGTTGAAGAAGTTGTTTAACCACTCTGACGATTCGAATCCTGGTGCAGTGGAATCTTAATCTTAATCTTAATCTTAATCCAGGTTCCGCATCGTATCCGGAGTTCTGAAATTCGTAGGGTGTGACAAGCAGCTGGCAAGCTGCGAAGGCACACCATATCTGCGCTGAATCCTCGGTGTGCCCGCGCTCGCGTTGCTCGCTTGTCACACCCTACAGAAAACTCTTCATCTCATTCTGAACGTGGTTTAGTCCCTTGTTGCGACGTGATTGCCGCAAGAGTCAGACGTACCGGAGCTACGAACCGATTATGATTATGATTAAGAGCGAGTCGATCACAATGGTGAATTGTGATCCATAGAATTTACTGCGACCATGATGCTTGGCCATCAGACGGACATGAATGTCCAGCCTACAGTCGCAGCGAGTCACGGCACGCAACTCAGCTCAATCGCCACACTCGACGCATGATCCATTCAAACGCCAGCAGGCCGACCATCAGAAACATCAGCCAGCGTCGATCCCACAACGTTCGCAGCTGTTCATCGACAACGACTGGCTGGCTTTGATCGGGCAACAGCGTCGGCAATGTCGCAAGTTCTGACACCGCGAGATAGCGACCCTGGGTGTCCCGTGTCAGACTTGTGAGCAGTTCTGTGTTCAGAGTCGGATTCTGAGACTCCAGATTCGGGAGCACGACATCGATCGAAGCCTGAAGCACATCGGACGATTCCGGCACTGGCACTGAGATACGATAGGATCCGGGTCCCGGCGGTCGAAAACTGGCCACGTACTGCCCTGCCCCGCGACTGTCACCATGCAGACGATCAGGCACCAACAGCGTCCGGCCTTCAGCATCTGTGATTGTCAGCGGAACAGATTCCGTAATCAGTGGCTGCAGGCGCGCGTCATACAACTGGGCACGCACATTCACCGGTTGCCCCGGCGCGACTTCTGTCCGGTCCAGCAGTAACAGACCGCGTGCGTTGCCGCGACTACGACGTCCCTGTCCGACTTCGCGAATCAGGCTGGTCCAGAATCGCTGATGGCCCTGAGGCGAAATTTCCCGCAGTCGCCATGTCTCTGCTGAACCAATAAAAATCGTGCGTCCTGTCCCGTAAAACTGTGACGCCAAAAATGGCGGCTGCCCCAGTTCTGTGCGTGCCCTCGGGTTACCATATTCCAGCAGCACCACGGCACCGTCACGCACTCCCCGAACCGGATACGACCGATAAATCCCTTTGAACGTCTGCCATAGATCCACGCTGGCATTGCCAGTTTCATCCGCGATCTTCAGGAACTC
>JAYSPO010000135.1:0-2029 GCA_043722015.1 Candidatus Kuenenia sp.
CCGTTGTGGGCGACAGTCGGTTCGTGACCACGCCGAGACAGAATCGCGTGGACGACTTTCTGATTCGCAGGGATGTCTTCGGCGACAAGAACCCGCAGACTGTGCGACGTTCGTTCAATAGACTGTCCTTCCATTCGAACCGTTGCCACCGCCTGGAATGCTTCCGCAATGGAGTTCAGCAGCCCCGAAGGTGACACGGGTTTTTCCAGAAACGCATCCACATGCAAGCCGGCGATGCGTTTGCGAATGAATCGTTGATCAGCATGCGTGTTCCCGCCAGGCCGGCCGGGTTAAGTATTGACGGTGATGGCGAATTGTCAGATGCTGGAGCAACTTTAAAGCTCGCTGTGAAATGGAACACGCTCCCTTGCCCCAGCGCACTTTCGACCCAAATGCGGCCATCCATAAGTCGTGCGAGTTGAGCACAAATTGATAGTCCCAGCCCGGTACCCGGATACGATCGCGTCATCGAAGAATCGACCTGCACGAATGGCGCAAAGATCTGTTCGTGATCTGCCGGATCAATCCCGATGCCGGTGTCTTTTACAGAGAAATGCAACAACGCCATGGCACCGGCCTTCCATTCTGCCGAGTCATTCGTGTCGGCGTCTGCTTCCACTAACTGGATCCCGACCGCGACTTCACCGCGTTCTGTGAACTTGATGGAATTGCCGACGAGATTGCTCAGGAGCTGCCGCAGACGGGCGGGATCTCCATGAACTCGAAGCGGAACATCTGGGTCGACCGATGCAGCCAGTTCCAATCCACGCTCGTGAGCTCGGACAGACAAACCACGCAGTGTCACTTCAAGAAGGCGCCGTACATCGAAGGAAATGATGTCGAGTTGATCGCGATCAATGTCTACTCTTGAATAGTCGAGAATGTCGTTGATCAGCGATAACATCGTGTCGGCAGAGTCCTTGGCCGTCAGCAAGTAGTCTCGCACAATGTCCGGCAGCTCTTCGTGCAGTGCGAGTTCTGTCATACCAAGAATCGCATTCATTGGCGTACGAAGTTCATGGGTGACAGTCGCCAGAAACTCGTTCTTGGCTGCGGTGGCTTTATCGCTGATATCGCGAAGGGTTACTGAAGTTCGGTCGGTCTGCTCATGCGTTGGTTGATTGCCGTCGCGGAGGCAAACCGACTCTGACGGCGATATCGAATTCAATCTGCGAATGAAGGCCACGAGGTGAAGCTCGACGCCGATCATCAAAGTTCTGCAACATGCCTCCACATCTATCGAGTCGCCATTGCTTGCAAGCAATGAAAGTGACGTGGGCGAATCTCGTCTGCCGAAGTTTCTATCAACGACCAGCCGGCGAAACCATCGGTTGAATTCGTCGCGATCTTCCCTGGCAATCAGGAATTCGTCGGGCGAACGCCCCACCGATTCTTCTCGATCCCATCCGAGGATCTGTGTCGCCGTTGCGTTCCATTCCGAAATGCGACCAGTGGAATTGCAGACGATCACACCATCCGGACAAACATCCAGAATGCCTTGCGAATTGCCATTGTCTGTTTCCGGCTTGGACATCTCTTGCCCGTTAACGTGTACGGCCGCCAAACCCAACGGGCTCGCGCGGCTATCGACTTGAACAAACTCTCAGTTACTGGCGTGTTGTGAAGAAGGCAATTCAGTGCATGGAGAGTCTCAGTGGGGACGCCAACAGGAAGCGCAACGACCTGGCTCTAGCCGGGTCGTCTTCCACCTCGGATTTACTGATCGAGTGCAAGAAACGGATCTGTTTGCGAGGTATCGAATGAATCTGAATTGCGGTATTGACCAACGCCATTGACCGTGAGTGTCTCTGGCGTGCGAACAGAGCAGTATTCCATGGACTGAGAGTCACTGCATGACATCTCGTAACAAATCCATCCTGGCGGACGAAAAGGCGCTGCGCAACCACAACCGAGCACATAGCAGACTCCGAGCCCGAATAACATCTTTTGAATAAGCGTTGGTTTCATTTCAGACCTCCCTGACTGAATTAAGGTTTTCGTTTGTCAGACTGTCTTCAGCACATTCTGT
>JAYSPO010000136.1:0-10711 GCA_043722015.1 Candidatus Kuenenia sp.
TCATCCGCCTCCGTTCAGGCGACCTGTCCATGTGGATTGTCGTATTCGATCAACGGGCATTCGGTGGTGGAAACGGAAGCATTAACAACAGTGTGATTCAAAGTAGGTCCTTTCTGCCGGAAAGGACTTCGCGACTTGTCGCGACTTGCGATGGTCCACGTTTTCCAAAATCAACATCGCGACGTTGAGCGGACATTCGCCCACCGCGCAGTTCGCCTTGCGGCGAAAGTCCAGCCCGGCAGGCTGGACCTACAGAATTGCAATCATGAACAAAAACTCAACATCACAAAACTGGGCAGTCCTCGGCGGTGGCATTCTCGGCATGACGCTGGCGCTCAGGCTTTCTCAGCAAGGCCACAAGGTCACACTGCTTGAATCCCGTGCGAATCTCGGCGGGCTGGCGGACGCATGGCAGATCGGTGATGTCACATGGGACCGGCACTATCATGTCACGCTGATGTCGGACATGCATGCACGAGAAGTGCTGCGGGAACTGGGCCTCGAACAGCAGATGCAGTGGGTCGAAACAAAGACGGGTTTCTATACCGACGGCGAATTGCATTCGATGTCGAATACGCTGGAATTCCTGAGGTTTCCTCCGCTGCGCATGATCGACAAACTGCGACTGGGCGGTACGATCTTTTACGCCGCTCGAGTCAAAAACTGGAAGAAGCTGGAAGACATCTCCGTCGGCGACTGGCTTACAAAACTCTCCGGTCGGCGCACGTTTGAAAAAATGTGGCTGCCACTGCTGCGCTGCAAGCTGGGCGAATGCTGGCGTGAAACCTCCGCCGCGTTTATCTGGGCCACGATCGCCCGCATGTATGCAGCCCGCCGCACAGGCTTGAAGAAGGAAATGTTCGGCTATTGTCGTGGTGGTTATGCAAATGTACTCGACAAATTCACCAGAAAACTGCGTGCCCTGGGTGTCGAGATCCACTGCAACGCCGCTGCGAAAAGCGTCCGCACGGCCTTCGACGGACGCATGACCGTTCAGTTCGCGGACCATGATCGCGTCTTTGACCGAGTCGTCTCAACGCTGCCCACGCCGGTGATGAGTCGTGTGTGTCCGGAACTCAACACAAAAGAGAAATCCCTGTTCGACGGCGTGCGCTATCACGGCATTGTGTGCGCATCGGTACTGCTTTCGAAAAGTCTGTCGCCTTACTACGTCACTAACATCACTGACGCCGGATACCCGTTTACAGCCGTGATTGAAATGACGTCGCTGGTTGATAAGCAGGAACTGGATGGCAACGCTCTCATCTATCTTCCTCGCTACGTCGCTCCAAATGACGAACTGTTTGACCACAGCGATGCTGAGATCGAGCATGAATTCCTGTCTGGTCTGCAACGTATGCATCCGACGCTGTCACTGGCTGATGTCAAGGCTGTTCGTATTTCGCGAGTCCGCCACGTCTTTGCACTGCCGACACTGGGATACTCTGACCGCCTTCCGCCGGTTATTACGTCCGTGCCTGGACTGTTTTCGCTGAATTCCGCTCATATTGTGAACGGCACTCTGAACGTCAACGAGACGATCAAGCTGGCGAACGATTTTGTCGCGGGATTGAAGGATGTGCCCCTTGTGGGTCGGCCTGCTCAGGCCGTCGAAGTCTGCGGCGTCTGATGAATCATGCATGGCCTCCCCCAAATCGCACCAATTTGAGATTTGAGATTTGAAAACTGAAAACTGAAAACTGAAAACTGAAAACTAAAAACTGACGACTGACCACTGAAGACTCTCTCCTATGACAAAACCAATTGCCAGCCTGTCACTCGATCTCGACAACAAGTGGTCGTACATGAAAACTCATGGCGACGCCGGTTGGGACAGATACCCCACATACCTGGATCTCGTCGTGCCCAGATTCCTCAAGGTCCTGCACGAACGCGACCTGAAAATGACGGTCTTTGTCGTCGGTCAGGACGCCGCCCGCGAAGAAAACTTCGAAGCACTCGCATCCATTTCTGCCGCCGGACATGAAATCGGCAATCATTCATTCAACCACGAACCATGGCTGCATCTGTATTCGAAGCAGGAACTGGTTTCGGAGCTGGCAAAGACAGAAGAACATCTGGAACGAGTCACCGGACAATGTCCGATCGGGTTTCGCGGCCCCGGATTCAGCTTCTGCGATCAGCTGCTGAAGATTCTGATTTGTCGAGGATACCAGTACGACGGATCCACATTTCCGACATACCTTGGTCCGCTGGCCCGCATGTATTACTTCATGTCGACTCGCCTGACGAAAGAGCAGCGCGCGGAGCGGAAACAGCTCTTCGGAAAATTCAGCGAAGGCTTCCGACCGCTGAAGCCATTCGAGTGGAATTTCGCTGAAGGCCAGTTGATGGAAATTCCTGTCACCACAATGCCGTTGTTCAGAGTGCCGATCCATGCGAGCTACATTCTGTACCTTGCACAGTTTTCACATACAATCGCCATGACTTACTGGCGCATGGCGTTGACGCTGTGCCGAGTCGCCGGTGTTGGTCCATCACTTCTGCTGCACCCGTTGGATTTCATGGGCGTTGAAGATGATCGTGATCTTGCGTTCTTCCCGGCGATGGGTCGCCCCGCTGAACCAAAGATTGAACTCGTCGCACAGATGATCGACATGATGAGCCGCCATTACCAGGTGCTCCCCATGAAAGATCATGCGGCAGCGATCAAACGTGCGATGTCGAAGAAATCATCCGTCAGTGAAGCAACTGCGACCGTCCGGAGACGCTGAACCACAACTGGTTTTTCAGTTGGACAGACCAGGATTCTGCAGCCATGAAAGTGTGCAACATTACACAAGGCCAGGCTTTCGTTGCGGTAGCGACTTTGTCGCTGACTGCGACGTTGCTTCTGGTCACAGGTTTTGACGGAACCTGGCTACATCCCGATACCGCTCAGGCATTAAGCGTTGCACGAAACGCCCAGGCGGGTAACGGTTTCAGCACGAGTGTTATTTACTACGAAGAGCACTATCAGCTCAATACATGGCCCGCATCACAGACGGTTTTTCCAATTGGCTTTCCGGCGATGATCGCAGCACTCGGATGGGCTGGAATACCACTTCAGCTTGCTTCGCTGTTGATTGGCGTTGCCGGATTTTTGCTTGTCCCACCGTTGATCTGCGTCGCAGCTCAGCGGATGGGACGCAGACCCGCAACCGGTCTGATGCTCGCAACTGTCTGGCTCTGTTTTCCTATGATCTGGCACAACGTGTGGGAACGTCAGACAGAAATGATGTTCATCGCACTGACGCTCAGTAGTCTGATTCAGCTGCAGAGTCCGGCGCTGGGGACTCGTCGGCTCCTGCTGGCCGGTCTATTTGCGGCTGGCGCGTTCAGCCTACGCTACGCCGGCATCTTCTGGCTGATGGCAGTCGGCGGCGTCTTTCTGATTCAGATCGCTCGGCAGCGATGGATTACGGTAAAGCAGGTCGTAACATTCGTGGCAATTCCTGCCATGCTCGCGATCTCGCTGTTTACCAGAAATTCGATGCTGGTCGGTGACATCAAAGGCGGCAACAACAAAGCTGTCAACAGGACGCTGAAGGAAGCAGGCGCATCCGCGTACTACGCTGTCTCAAGACTCACAGGTCTGGATAAAACCAATCTGTGTGCCGGAAAAATGGCCGAGGCCGCAGCAGTCGCTGGTCTGGTCCTATTGGTTGTTGCGGCGAGCATGTGCTTCGTCAAAATGCGGCGACCTGAATCTCGAAGTTGCCTTACGATCGGGACGACTGGAGACTCCGCTGTCTTTCTTTACATCGGTGTCTCTCTGGCCGCTCTGATCGGACTCGAAAAGACGACTTCGATCAACTTATCGCCTCGCATGTTTTTTCCGCTGATCCCAGTTGCCCTGCTGGCTGTCGCCGACCTGATCAGCCGCATGCTGGTCACGCTCCCGGAAATATCAGGACGGGCAACGTGGCAACGCAGACAGATCGTCGTGGCGTCGTCGCTTCTGATTTCGGGACTCCTCTGCGGCCAGTTCAGAGCTGCGGCAGAAGTCAGAGGTCATGTGCATCGGTTCGGCATGGTCGATGATGTGGTTCATCAATTTGTCGATAGTCATTCCGGCCCGATCATGACTTCTCGGCTACTGGTTGGCACACGGATTTTGTCGGACGAATCGCACATGCTCGCTGAAGTGCTGCAGCAGGGTACGGTCGGGCTCACATCAACGACCTACACCGTGCGGATCTGGACCGACGAAGAGGTGATCGCGTTGATTCGAAAGTACCGGATCAACCGCATCGTCGTTTTCCCGCACGTGCTGCCGAAAGACGGGAATCCATTCTTCGAGTCGTTGACGAGGGAAGGTGAACGCCATGAGTCATCACGCCTCTGGCTTGAGCCCGTTCTGATCTCACCTCGAATTCAGATTTACGCTGTTCGTGATTCGCTGTTGTTGACGCAACAATTCTGAAAGCAAGCCTTCAATGTCTGCATTCCGCATGCTGTGTGTCTTTGGAACTCGCCCGGAAGCCATCAAAATGGCTCCCGTGGTCCTTGCTGCGCAACGGCATGCGAAAGTGAAGCCGATTGTCTGTCTGACGGGGCAACATCGCGAGATGCTTGACCAGGTCGTGAAGTATTTTGCATTACCCGTGGATCGCGATCTCAATCTGATGCAGCTCAATCAGACGCTGTCCGATCTGACCGCCCGCTGTCTCCAGATGTTATCGGTCACAATCGCGGAAACAAAGCCGGACTGTGTCGTCGGACAGGGCGACACAACCACAGCGTTGTGCGCCAGTATAGCCGCATTCTATGCAAGAATTCCATTTGTGCATGTCGAAGCAGGCTTGCGGACCGACAGTATTGATTCGCCTTTCCCGGAAGAATTCAATCGCCGAGTCTGCTCATTGACGACCGCTCTGCACTGCGCGCCTACAGAAACGGCCCGACAAAATCTGCTGTGTGAAGGATATGCGACGGACTCTGTGATCGTCACCGGAAACACGGTTCTGGACGCACTCAAGTTGTCTGTACAGCAGGAACGTCTGAACTCATTTATGTGGATCCAGAAGCATCCGGACATTGCCGGTCGCCCGATGGTGTTGATCACGGCGCATCGTCGCGAAAATCATGGCGATGGAATTCGCAATCTCTGCACGGCCATCGGTCGTCTGGCCGACATGTTTCCGAAAGTGCAGTTTGTCTATCCGGTGCATTTAAATCCGAACATTCGCGGACCAGTGCATGAAATGCTGTCCGACCGCAGGAACGTGCATTTGATTCCGCCCGCTGACTATCCGGAATTCATCTGGCTGATGGATCAATCCAGGTTGATTCTGAGCGATTCCGGCGGCGTGCAGGAAGAAGCCCCGTCGCTCCACAAACCAGTCCTTGTGACGCGAGATTCCACCGAACGCCCTGAAGCACTTGCTGTCGGTGCGACAAAGCTGATTGGCACCGATCCGGATCGCGTCGTTGCCGAAGTCCGTGAACTGCTGACCAATCGCGATGCCTATGCGGCCATGCAGGTCGATGTCAATCCCTACGGCGACGGCCGCGCAGCGGAACGTATCGTTGATCTGGCGGTAGAGCGATTTGCACGCGATACTGTGAAGGTGTAGTCTCCGATACCGGTCAACTCCGCCGCTCATTCGGCTGGTGCTTTGTTGACGTACAGTTTGACATTGTGCGTCGCGCGACCGCCGGCCAGGACGTCAGGACGACCGTCGCCCGTCAGGTCTGCCACGACAAGATCTTCCGTTGCCATTCCGCCTTCGTCCAGAGTCTGCTTCTTCCAGTCCGAGCCTTCTTTGTTTGTGGCGTGATACACATTGACGCCAAACTTCTGCGGTGTGTCGCTGTGACCAAACGCGATCTCATCGGTTCCGTCGCCGTCGAAATCGGCAGTCCATAATGCGTGGCCGCGAACGAATCCACTGTCGATGACGTGACGTTCCCACGATTTACCGTTATCGGACGGTACATAAACAGCGAGTTGAGTCCCATGCATTGGTTCCACTGACGTGAGAAAATGCCCGCCACCTGCGAGGCGTCCGAACTTCACCTCTCCCGCTCCATTCTGATTCGGATCGGCCGCACCCGTCGCGCCATCCGCCAAATGTTCGCGCTCCCAGCCGGAATCCGTACGACGTATCAGAGACAAACCTTCGCGACTGGCCGCAATTGTGTCGATGGAATTGTTGGCATCAAAATCGACGTGCCAGTGATTGTGCATCCGATTGAGTTCCGAATCCAGGACTGTGGCCATCCAACGGCTGGTGGCAGGGTCTTCAGGAATCTCGTAAGCTAACAGACGTACGCCGTTTCCCGTGCTGGCATTTAAAGGTGAGACAACCAGTTGCGGCGTCCCTTTGCCAAGCACATCGGCCCAACGCATGCGATGGACGGATGTCTCTTCACCAATCGCCGCAACTGTCCACAAGGCTTGCGGATCAGTGCCTCGATGAATCCAATGCAGCGTCCCGGTTTTTGTCCAGCCGGCACCGATCGCAAAATCTACCAGTCCATCACCGTCGATGTCATGCGGCGCGATGCAGACATTGTCCAGCGGTGTCTGATCCTGCAGAATCACATGCGCGGCCCAGGACGGCTGCTCGTACCAGACGACGCGATTTTCTGTCAGCGCCACGATGTCAGCGTCGCCGTCGTGATCGACGTCAGCAACCGTGACGGCATAGCAGACCTTGCCCACGTTGTCGTCGATCACTTGTGCTTCGAATGCCGGGAACGCATCGTCCCCGGCAGCCGAAAGGCAAATACTCAGAAAACCCAGGAAAAAACTGATTTTTGTCATGATCAAACGACTCCTCGTCAAACTGTTTCCGACATGTACAATCCTGTCCGGTTCATACAGCATAACATGGCTGCGTGATTCGAGCATCTCAGCACAGCTACCCGTACTCAGGCATCTCGTAACAAGTGCCCACTGTTGATGATTCCCTCCACATGACTACTTCCGGCCCGCAATTTCGCACGGATGTCCTCACCGGCCAGCAGGTCATCGTCGCTCCACAACGCTCGCAGCGCCCATCGGCGCATCTCCCCGATCCGCCGCTGACTTCATTGCTCGACCCCTTCGCTGAGGGCCAGGAAAGCGAGACTCCGGACGAACGCTTTGCGATACGAGAGGATGACTCTCCGCCAAATGGACCGGGCTGGATGTTGCGCGTCGTTCCGAATCGTTATCCATCAGTGATGTCAGTATCAATGCGGGCTTCAGCGGTCGCTGCAACCATCGGTCCTGAAATGTTTCCCTGTCGGCCCGCGTACGGAGAGCACGATGTTGTCATCGAATGCCCTGACAATCGAAGTCGCATGGCCAGACTTTCACCAGTCGAAATTCAGCGAACACTGACCGCCTGGCGGACCCGGATGCAGCAGTTGATGCATTCGCCATCCATCTGCAGCGTCGCCATTTTTCGGAATGAAGGATTCAGTGCCGGTGCATCGCTGGCACACTCGCATTCGCAGATTCTGGCAACCACAGAATTGATGCCCCTTGACATTGAGCGGCATGACCGAGCGGCCCGGTATCGATCCGCAACGGGTCGTGATTTTGTGCAGGATCTGTGGGATGCCGAACGTACGCAGGGAATTCGAGTGATCTGCGAAACACCGTTTTTCGGCGTGTGCTGTCCCTTCGCGTCACGCATGTCCTGGCAAGTCCGGTTTGTGCCGAAGCAGTCTCCTCAGCCTGCGGCGTTCGCTGCCACATCCGATGCGGTGTTACGGAATTTGGCGGAGTTGCTGAAGTCTGTGTTGATCGCACTCGAACAACCTCTCGGTGGTCCGTTCTCGTTCAATCTGACGCTTTCGCATCCTCGACTCGATCAGCCGGCAGCATTTTCGTGGTCACTTGATCTGTTACCCCGAACGGGTCGCATGGCGGGATGGGAACTCCTGACCGGTATCGACGTCGTCACTGTCGCACCGGAAACCGCTGCCGAAAAACTTCGTGCAGCAATGGAGCACAAGCATCAGGCTGACAGTCATTAGGCGACAGGTCGCCGCAGGCATCACGATGAGTTGCGGACACGACGTTGCTGCCGTTCGCCTGAAGTCTTATTATCGAGATCCACTCGCCCTCGTTTCAGGGTCTTTGAGGGAAAAGCCAGGTATGATCTCCGAGACGGTGAGCCAGTCCCACGGGTGAAGCAGGAACAATCGACCACATGGATCAATCACGCAATCACGTTTCGATCGTACAGATGATCAGTTCCTCATTCTGTGGGGCATTGATCCTGGCTCTGACGGCCGGAACAGGCTCGGCAGGGTCGGTGCTGCCCGGTCTTTCGGGCAAGCATCCGCTCACGCAGCCTCAGGTTGGCGAACTCCTGATCGCAGAACTGCGATGTGCGGCATGTCATGGCGGTATCGATCCGAAATCCTTGCTGGTGAAAACGGCGCCTGATTTATCTGAGGCAGGTGCCAGGATCTCACCCGATTATCTGCGGCGATTCCTGGCTTCACCCTCAGCGGCCCATCCCGGGACAACCATGCCCGATGTCTTGACGTCGCAGTCCGACTCCGAGCGGGAAAAAATCGCCGAAGCGCTGACACATTTTCTTGTGGCGCAGTCGAAGCACGTCTATCAGCACGAATCGGTGGATCAGCCAAATGTGGCCGAAGGCAAAGCGTTGTTTCACTCGGTCGGCTGCGTTGCGTGCCATGGTCCAAAAGAGACGCTCGGCGAAGAGTTCCTGTTCAGGAAGCCGGAAGTCGTCGTCGATGAGGAGGACGAAGAAGAAAAGAAGCTGGAGGAAAAAGACCGTGTCAGACCAATGGGAGTCAATCTCTCGCACGTGCCGTCCAAATACAGCACGAAGTCGTTAAGCGAATTCCTGTATCAGCCGCTGCGAGTGCGCGCATCCGGTCGCATGCCCGACATGAAGCTGACTCAGGCGGAATCGCAGGCTATCGCCGGCTACCTGCTTGGAGAACGAATTGGAAATCGTGAAGCGCTCAAGCCACTCGATCCATTGGTCGCGATGGGCAGGAAGTACTTTCAGGAACTCAATTGCGCCGCCTGTCATGCGATCGAAGGAATGCCTGCGGCGGCTCCGATTGCCTCCCTGAAGAACACCGACCCAAACCGCGGTTGTCTGTCAAAGTCAAATGGCAGGCATCCGCAGTTTCAACTGCAGGACGCTGAGGTTCAGGCGATCACGGCAGCGATCAGGGAAGAACCGCATGCTGAGACGGACGCCGTGCAGGTGGCCAGGACGCTCACGACATTTAACTGCATTGCCTGTCATATTCGCGACGACTACGGTGGAGTTCCCGAAGACTACGACCCGTTTTATTTGACGAGCGAGAAAAACCTGGGCGACGACGGTCGGATTCCGCCTCCGTTGACGTTGGTCGGAGCCAAGCTGCAGCCAGCGTGGCTGAAGAAGGTGCTCTTTGATGGCGAAAGTGTCCGACCCTACATGTCCGTTCGCATGCCGCAGTATGGTACTTCGAATCTTCATCACTTGCCGGACCTCTTTGCCCGCATGGATATTCTGGAAAGCCCGGCAATGAAAATCCCGAGCCCGGAAAGTGACACAGAGAGTGAGCGTGAACGAGAGAAGTTGCTTCGAAAAGCCGGGCAAGAATTGCTCGGTGACAAAGGTTTGAACTGTATTAACTGCCACAATTTCAACGGCAAACCAGCGCCGGTGAACAAGGGCATTGACCTGATGACGTCGTACCAGCGACTCCAGCCAGGATGGTTTAACAGCTTCCTTCGCAACCCCGGCGCGTTTCGTCCACGGATTCTGATGCCCACGGCCTGGTCGAATGGCATCGCATCACACAAGACGATTCTCGACGGCAACACAGACATGCAGATCGAATCCATCTGGTACTATCTGTCACTTGGGACATCCGCTGCCGATCCCCCCGGGATTCGCTGGGTGAATACGAAACTCGTGGTGGGCAACGAAGCGATGATCCATCGGGGACGCAGTCGCGTCGCCGGATTTCGAGGCATCGCCGTCGGTCTCCCGGAAAAACTGAGCTACGCCTTTAACGCAGAGACCGGAACGATGTCAGCTCTTTGGCAGGGCGACTTCGTCGGCGTGAACTGGAATGGCCAGGGTTCAGGAGATTTCAATCCAGCCAGGGAATCCATCACGCTGGCTCAGGACGTTTCGTTCGCTCAGCTTGCCGATGAAAACGCACCCTGGCCGCTGATGCCGGTGATGACGAAAGATGCCCGCACGAACCCGGATCCGCTGTACCCTAAGAATCATGGTTATCAGTTCCGCGGTTACTTTCTTGGCGGGTCCTCGATTCCCACATTCATGTATCGAAGCGGAACAATTGAGATTGAAGATCGATCGACGGCTGCCGGTTCAGACAAACAACAGCGGCTGATTCGTGTGCTGCAGTTCAATTCTCCGACACCGCAAACTGTCTGGTTCCGAGTACTAACCGGAGAGATTGCAGCCGAATCAGATCGCATCTTCAAAGCAGGCCGATTGCGTCTGACAGTTCCCGATTCCGAAACGAAACTGAGGTCTCTGCCTGACAAGGCAGCGTCGTCCGAATTGTTGTTGAAACTTGAGATCCCCCAGGGCAAATCCACCCTTGAATTCGCCATACCCGGACCTACCGCAAGACTCAGACCACATTGACCGGCATTCAAGTTCGCCCGCATTTCTCTGCTCCCGGCTGAATGATCCTGTAATTTCTACAACGAATTTGTAAATAATTCCCGGTAAGGATGAGTCCGGCAGAAAGGACCTAC
>JAYSPO010000137.1:0-1117 GCA_043722015.1 Candidatus Kuenenia sp.
AACTGCTGCAGCGTTTGGCCCGGAATGTATTCCATCACCAGGTACGGGATCGGTTCTTCTTCGACGGCATGGATCGCCACGACGTTGTCATGCCGAATCGCGGCAGCCGATCGGGCTTCCCGGAGAAATCGTTTGCGAGCGGGCGACGTTGAGACAAGTTCGGCCGACATGACTTTGATGGCAACCATGCGGTGCAGTTTTTCATCAAAGGCTTTCAGGACTGTGCCGAACGCTCCCTTGCCGAGCACTTCCAGGACTTCATAGTGTCCCAGGCGTCCGAGCGAGTCCGGCTTTTTCGAGGGTGACAAAAAACCGAGCGGGATTTCATTGTCGTCGGTATCGTCGTCTTCAGCGTTCAAGGCCTGTTGCTCCTGAGATAAGTGGACGGTTCGACCCATGGCGTCAGACGGCTTTTCGACCGCGGTGTCGGATGCGGAATCTGAGCCTGCTGGCTGCACGAGCGGGGTTTTGAGGAAAGACCCGGCCCTGACATGCGATGCGAAGAGAGCTTCGACGGAGGCTCGCAGTGCCGCGTTGCCAACGCAGGCCTGGTCGAGGTAGTTTCGACGGGCCTCAGGGTCTGTGATGTCCAGTGCCGCAAGAAAGACGTCGCGTTCATTCATGGCAGTGGCACCTTGGAGTGAGATTTGATCATTGGTATTGTGGTGACGATTTAGCGGAGCGCAAGCAGGTGGCTGTTCTTGTAGGTCCTGCCTGCCGGGCAGGACTTCGCGGCTCGCCGCGACCTGAGCGCATGAGATCGACCTGAATCAGCCTGACATCTTCAAAACCACGTCGCACAGGTTCGCCTTGCGGCGAAAGTCCTTTCCGGCAGAAAGGACCTACATCAGAATCCATCGCAACCACAACGCTCGCCGGTACAGTGCGATTTCTGCGCGTGGATCACGCCAGGAATTCTGAAGAATTTTCTTCGGAATCCTGAACTCCCTGGATTTCGCGGTGCAGCCAGGCTCGGGCAAAGGCCCAGAGGCGGTCTGCCGTGCGGGGAGAAATGTCGAGTGCTTTGGCCGCGTCCGGGATGCTGAGGCCCACAAAATACCGGAGCTGAATCAGCCTTGCGGCCTGCGGATCGGTGTCGGTCAACTTTGTGAGTGCT
>JAYSPO010000138.1:0-2843 GCA_043722015.1 Candidatus Kuenenia sp.
ACAAACTCAACGAAGCCTGGCTCAAAACGATCCTCAATGAAGGCGCGAAAGATCGACCCTACATGAAGACCCGAATGCCTAAGTTCGGCAACGCGGCAGCCGATGCGCTGGTACCGCGACTGATTGCCAGTGACCTGCAGGAATCGGTCGCGCCTGTTGTGATGCCGGAAGCCGATCATCGTGTCAAAGCCGATGCACGATTAATGGTTGGTGACCAGGCATTGTCGTGCATCAAATGTCACACCTTTGAACATTATGCGGCAACAGGCATTCAATCTCTCGACATGACCACCATGACGCGACGACTGAGGCGTGACTGGTTCCACCGTTATATGCTCGATCCGCAGCAGTACCGTCCGGGAACCCGAATGCCGGCCGCGTGGCCAAAAGGGCGGTCCGTAGTCCCGGACATTCTGGGGGGCGATGCGGGCGTGCAGATTGAAGCGATCTGGCAATATCTGCTCGATGGCAATCGGGCAAAGCTTCCGTCCGGGCTGATGCGGGAAGCTATCGAACTGATTCCTGGCGACCGCCCGATCATCTATCGCAATTTCATTGAAGGACTGTCGCCGCGCGGGATCGCAGTCGGGTTTCGTGAGAAAGCTCATTTCGCCTGGGATGCCGAACACATGACTCCGCGTCTGATCTGGCACGGCGGATTCATTGATGCATCAAAGCACTGGGTGGATCGCGGACCAGGGAATCAGACTCCGCTGGGCGATCATGTGATGACACTTCCCGCAGGTCCACCGATCGCCACGCTGGTGTCGCTTGATGAACCGTGGCCGGACAAATTGCCTCGTGAAAATGGATTTCATTTCAGGGGCTACACGCTGAATGCTGGTGGCGTGCCGGCCTTCAGGTATCAATGGAATGACGTCAGTGTAACGGATTCCCTGCAGCCGTTTATGGCAAGTCCTGACAACGGTCTTCAGCGAACAGTGATGGTCAAGTCGTCTGCACGCATGGAGAATGTGTATTTACGAATCGCCGCTGGTCCGAAGATCGAAGCTGTCGATGGCGCGTTTGTGACAAATGGAATACAGCTGAAGTTTGACGAGTGCGAACCGGTGATTCGGACGATTGATGGTCATCAGGAATTGCTGGTCCCGGTGCAACTCAACGCCGAGGGCCAGGGCACAGTGCGTTATTCGATCGTCTGGTGATGCAACTCCATGTAGGGTGCGTGCAACGCACCGCAGGGATTAACGTGGTGTGTTTCGCTCCGCTACACACACCCTACAAGTCTTTCGTTGCTTGACTCTCCGAGTCGAGTTGTCTCCATATATCCTTCTCCTTTGCTTTCAGAGTTGATCTTGCAATGCGAAGCATTTTTTTTGCCGTGATACGATCCCTGCCAGTCATCGCCAGGCTGCTGTTCATGTTGTTGTCGAGCCTTCTCCAGGCCCAGGACGCCGCTGCACCAACGGAAGAAGACTTCTATCCACTCACGAGATTTCAGATTCCCAAAGGCATCGTACTGGAAGCGGGAGCGATCGAGCCGCTTCCTGACGGTACACTGGCGATTGCCACTCGCCGCGGAGATATCTACCGGGTATCGAATGCGTGGGGTGATGATCCGGCTGCGGCGACGTTCGAACTGTATGCTCAGGGGATGCATGAAATCCTCGGCCTGAGTTACAAAGATGGCTGGCTGTATGCCACGCAGCGGTGTGAAGTGACACGGTTGCGAGATACCGACAACGATGGCAAAGCCGATGATTTCGAAACGTTCAACGACAGTTGGAGCATTAACGGAGACTATCACGAGTATGCGTTTGGCTCGCCGTTCGACAAGGACGGCAATATGTGGGTTGTGCTATGCCTGACCGGTTCATTTAACAGCGACTGTCCATGGCGAGGCTGGGCACTGCGGATCGATGAGTCCGGAAAAACGATTCCGACCTGCAGCGGAATTCGTTCTCCGGGTGGTATCGGCTTCAATGCCGAAGGCGACGTTTTCTACACTGACAATCAGGGTCCGTGGAACGGCACCTGCAGTTTGAAATGGCTGCGTCCCGGATCCTTTCAGGGGCATCCGGGCGGCAATCGCTGGTTTTCCTTGACGGAAGGCGGCAAGGATTCGGCACCGCAGGAACCAGTCAGCGGCAGTCGGATCATGACCGAAGCCGACAGGATTCCGGAATACGAACCGCCCGTGATTTTGTTTCCGTATCAGAAGATGGGGCAAAGCGCCAGCGGCATTGCGTGCGATGTGAGTCACGGGAAATTCGGCCCGTTCGAAAATCAATTGTTCGTGGGTGACGTGACGCACAGTACTGTCATGCGTTGCTTCATCGAAAAGATCAACGGCCACTATCAGGGAGCCTGCTTTCCGTTTCGTGAAGGGATCAGTTCCGGCACTCTGGCACTGCGAATGACGGACGACGCCACGATGTTTGTGGGAGGCACTAACCGCGGCTGGGGTTCACGAGGAACCAAACCCTTCTCCCTGGAACGCCTCCGTTGGTCGGGAAAAATGCCGTTTGAGATTCAGGAAATGCGAGTTCAGTCAGACGGGTTTGAACTCACGTTTACCGAACCTGTCGATCCTGAGATCGCTCGGAAGCCAGAAACATGGACGATGGAAACGTACTGCTACATTTTCCAGTCATCATACGGCAGCCCGGAAGTCGATCATACCAAGCCGGTCATCACTCAGATTGATGTGGCTGCCGACGGCCGATCAGTGCGCCTGAAAATCGATGGTCTGCAACGCGGACACATTCATGAACTGCACGCCGACGGCTTGAGATCCGCCACCGGCATTCCGCTGCTGCACTCCGTCGCGTATTACACATTGAACTACATTCCGTAAGTTGAGGGGGATCACATACTGTAGG
>JAYSPO010000139.1:0-4052 GCA_043722015.1 Candidatus Kuenenia sp.
CGCCCGCATTTCTCTGCTCCCGGCTGAATGATCCTGTAATTTCTACAACGAATTTGTAAATAATTCCCGGTAAGGATGAGTCCGGCAGAAAGGACCTACTTTAGCAAGCAATCCGGTGAGCCCGGTCTCGCGCGGCTTCTTCCTGATCAACCTGCGTCATTGTGCCAGTGAATCTGTCGCATTCAGGCGCGTCCAGACTTCCGGGAGCCGCGAACGGATGAGGTTGGCACTTGATGCAGGCAACAGGGAGATTTCCATCGGCACGCAGATGGTGTCTTCAATCGTCAACTGACCCGGCTGCCGTCCGTACTTGTAGTCACGATCGAGAGATCCGTCGGCATTTCGCTTCGCCTCAACGCAGCCTGGATTGGCAATCGACATGAAGAACTGATCGTTCCGAACGGCTTCACCGGGGACGGGAACGCGAAACAGTTTTCGTCGAGCCATCTCACGAAACAATTCTCTGGCGGTCATCTCCGCAGGATCCACTACGTTGATCGATTCCGCAATCAGGGATGCAAACGGTCTTTTGCCGTCGTGTTCGTACTCACGCAATCCGGCAAAGGCATTCAGAATCTCCTGCTTCACGAGCGGGAAATGAGTACACCCGAGCACGACCGTATCAATGGCCGTCAACTTGCCTGAGGCCTTGTGATTCCTGACCAGCGTGGCCACGTCGTAGCGAACGTAGTTGGCCACCGAGTTCAAGCGGAGTGACTCGGGAACTTTTGGATCGCCAAGCAGACCGACCGGATCAAATCCGTAAATCTCCAGTGCCTCCTTATCCAGCGCAGCAGCTGTGTTGCCTGCGGATGGCCCGAGATAGGTATGAGATGCCGCATTCTTCAAATCACCAGCGTTGATAAACGCAGGATCGCCTTCAATCGCCCCGGCGAGACCAACGGATCCCTGCTGCACGACTTCGGGGACTCGTTTTCCGGCAAGTCCTGTCGTGCGCCCGATCGCCTTTGGATAGGCATTGCTTCCGCATGTGCCGACCGTCGCCAGCACGGCAACGGTTCGCGGTTGATCTGCCGAATCAATTTCTTCCATCACACCGCGGGCTCCTGCCTCCACAACACCAATGACGATCACCGGGATCTTCCACGCGTCGATCGCCTGGCGAATTTCCTCCAGCCCCCACGCAGTGGCGGTGTTGCAGGCAATGACAATGGCTTTCACCGGAGGCTTATCGAATCGTGGACCGTCCGCATCGGCCTTTGGCCAATACCGTCGCCCAAGCAAAAATGCGGCGTCCTTCAGAATCAATTCCTTCAGGAAATCCTGTCGTCCGGCAGACGGGTAATTTCCGTAAGGCATGTTTGCCTGATCGCCGAAGTAGAGAAACTGTTCGTATTCAAAATCCTTCCGACCATCCGGCCCTGGCGAATAGTTGTCGTTGTGGAATGTATCCAGTGACAGGATCGCTTCCTGCACGGTCAATCCACCGATGCCCGAATCAAACACGCCGATCGGAAGATTTCGATAGTCGTCCGACCACGCTGTCGCATCAATTGTGAATGCGATCGTTCCATCAGGATGCTGTTTCGAATGCTCCACAAAGTTCGTCACCACGTCGGACATCTCGCCAGGCGGCTCCGTTGCGAAGAGCGATTCCAGTCGGGCCAGGAAAACAGCCAACCCGACGATTGTTCGAAGGATGCTCATTTTGAATCTTCTGGCAAGGTAAGATTTCGAACTCGGATTGTCACATCGTCATTTCTGCGGCGGACTACGATGATGAACGATTCCGGGAGATCGATTGACGCGTCGAGCAATGCCTCAACCGATCCGATTGTGAATGTACTGTCGATATGTCCCGGACGAAGATACAAGAGTCCGACAACGGAATGCTGTTGAAGAATTGCGAGTGTCCCGAAATCGGAATCGTGGGTGACGATGACACGTTGCTGGATAACCGAGAGTGACAGCAACTCCTGATCTGAACATCCATTGAGTTGATCTTCCGACACATCGCGAACATCAAACCCGGCATTGCGAAGAAAACGGACTACAGCAGGGTCGATATTCTCGTCCGTCAATAATGGATAATCCGTGAGCCTCATGAGGCGACTTTCGTGGTGACGACGATGTCGTTCTGAAACGCCGCTGCCGCGAAGGCCGTGGCCTGCTGGATATCCTGTGGTTTCAATTGCGGATGCCTGGACAGAATATCATCGCGACTGGCTCCACTGCCAAGCCACTCCAGGATGATCTCCACGCTGATTCGCGTGCCACGAACCACGGGCTTGCCACCCAGAATCTCCTGATCCGATACGATTCGATCAAACATCGCTGCATCTTTCTGGTTCCGGGACCTGTTGCCTGAACTTCTTTAATCTTCGCAGGATAGTATAACCGCTGGTTATAAATAAAAAACGCCTGTCAATGAATGACAGGCGTCTATGCGGGGCGATCAGGATCGCCATTGAACTTCGGGAAGCGGAGAACCCTACTTGCCGTCACCCTTAAGGGTATCGATCTTGACTTCAAAGGGCTTCAGCTCGTTGTCGCCTTTCTGGACTTTGACGCTGTATTTGCGTTCGAGATAACCTTTTCGTTCGTGCCATACTCGGAATTCGTGTTCGCCGACTGGCAGATTCGGGATGCTGAACTTTCCGTCCTTGTCCGTTACTGCGGCATACGGATGATCAACCACCATCCAGTACGCCTGCATCCAAGGATGGAAGTCACACGCGACTTTCAATGGCAGAGATTCGCCGATCTTGTAGTCAACTGCCAGGCCTTTGCCCGCTGGCGTGTTCGCGGCGACCAGCACATTGATGGCCTGGTTCTTGAGCGGATACGTATGAGTGTTGTGTGCAATCGCGTCACTGGAAATGACTTCCACAGTCTGTCCGCCAAGAACAACCATCGCGTGCGGCGTGAACATACAACCTTTCTGGTCGAAGACGACTACTGCTGGAGCTGGCTTCTTCAGGTCCGGATGAATGCTTTTGGGTGCTTTTGGCAGATAGATGAACACGTTTGCTAATCCTTTGGATTCCGGATTAATCACGAGGTCATCTTTATAGGTGTCTGCAGCGGCACAGACGGCAGTGTCTTTCACCGTTTGAGCACCTTTGGCATGCAACAGAATCGGAGCCGGAATGTCGCCGGTCACAACGACCTGACCGGAAATGGTTCCCCAGTCTTCAGCAATCGCCGATACACCGCAGCACAACATCAGGCTGGCGGCAAGAATCAACTTCTTCATGTTCAAATTCCTTCGAGGAGTCTACAAGCATTCAAGGTCCGACCGTCCGGAAAGCTGGTTCAGAGCCTTCCGACCGAGGGCTAAACAACGACGAGCAGCGACTTCTGCGTACCTTGCGCATATCCGATACACTGCGATTTTAGCGCGATGCCTGAGACAAGTCGAATACGACTTTCAGATTCTCCCCGTTCTTGTAACTCCCTTCCCAGCCCTGGGACGCCGATTATGCCGCAGGCGGTTGGAATTGGCTTGTCTAATCGCGTGCCCAGCGGGCCGCGATTGTTCTATTTGAAATTTCGTATTTGAAATACGGAGCTCGGGGCGTTGCCCACGCAGTGAAACGAATGTGCGGTTCTGTGTGCTCAAACGTCGTATTCAACCACGATTTCTGCATCTTTCTGGCGACTCGACCAGCACAGAAAGTCGTCATCAGGCCATGCTGCGGTAAGCCGCGAACTCACTCTGATCGGGATTGTGCAGGTTACGGCGAGCGGTTCAGGCCAATCTGTAGGGTTGGCATCAAGTGACTCGAATACTGGCATGGTTTCACCTTTCTTTGAAGTCGTGGAGTGTTTCGGCGTCCCTGCCGGCTTGATAGAATTCAGGAGTTCTGCAGTCTGGTTGCGAGGAAACCGTGAAGAACTCGGGAGTTTTCCGTTAACCTGACGGGAAATTTCGCCAGCCAGGGCCGGCCCCGCTGGGAGGCGTGCAGTCGCGGATGATTGTTAAAGTAGGTCCTTTCTGCCGGAAAGGACTGTGTTTGGTAGGTCCTTTCTGCCGGAAAGGACTTTCGCCGCAAGGCGAACCGCCATGGGTCGCACATCCGCTCCACGTC
>JAYSPO010000140.1:0-9793 GCA_043722015.1 Candidatus Kuenenia sp.
GTGGAACCTGCCATTAACCTGCATTGCGCAGGGTGTAGGCCGGATCAAGCCCGCCGCTCATGCCGGAACAGCGCAAACCCGGATTTCTGGTCATCACACCCTGTCACCTGGATCCAGGATAAATTGGCGGGCGCCGCTCCGGCAATCATCGGGTTTGCTCGGTCCGGCCTACGATTCTGTGCGCAATGCAGGTTAAACGACAGACGACGAATCCGATTGTTGAAGCGTTTCTGCACGATCCTGAGGATCCGGATGATCTCGTCCCGACATTCCAGATTCAACCGGATCAGATCGTTGACTCGGTATCCAGCCGCCTCTGCTTTGAGTACCTTTACGCACGCGCACGAGCCCATGCTTTCCATTGTGATGCGCCGTGATTTTCGAGAATTCGTGGTCGGAATCTTTCCCTGCATATTCAGTTCAACTCTCTGCCTAATCAAGCTGGTTGATTACGTGAGCACGTCACATGAGCAACTTTGACGCAACCTCGAAGCGATCAGATTTGCATCCGCGAACTCTCCCTGGCAAATACAAATACGGATTGCCCGGGCTTGTGTGCCTGGTGATCGTTTCGGCTTTCGCGACAAGCAAGCTGAGGAAGGATGTCATCAACCTTCCGGAAAACGTTTCGCAGGCAGTCATGGAAGAGTCACGTCGCGAATTTGTTGAGTTGTTTCACAGAGAACCAGATGAAACAGACCTGATGATGGCGATCGCAGAAACTGCGGTCCGCAACGTACAGGCAGATGTGGCAATCAGTTGCTTCGCACGAATCCCGTCTGATCACATCAGATACGGCACGAGCGCTCGATTCCAGGAGGCGCAGGTTCTGCTGCGGGCGAACCGCGTTGAAAAGGCTGAAGCGAGTTTTCGTGAGTTTCTGAAATTGGACGAATTACGGCCAGGCTTGAATCGCAAACACGTACGTACGGCTCGCGGTTGGCTGGTATTCATGATGACGATTGAGCTGCGACTCGCAGAACGAAAACTCATACTTCAACAGATGATTCAGAATGGCGAATTCGATGTCTACGATGCAAAGCAACTGTACTTCCCGTCGTTATCAGCCAATTATTCCACCCAAAGCAGCAGCCGATTGGGGGACTTTCTGGAACAAGCTCCGACGTGTCGCCCGTTACTGATCGCTCAAGCCAGATATCTCGTGAGACAAGGAAAACTGAATGCCGCAGACCAGTTGCTGCAATCATTACGGCTTCAATATCCAACGGATTCAGAAATCATCGCTGCGACCCTGGAGTGCTTGTACGAAATGGTCGACTGGAAACGATTTGAAGCTGTAATTTCCGCCGCACCACATTTCAAATCCGATGAACCCTGGTTGCTGACACAGATGCGGGCCGAATTTGCGCGCTATTCGAAGGACTGGCAAACCGCCGAGAAGTATTTCCGGAAGGTCCTGGAGTCCGACCCTGCGAATCCGACATGTCATATGGGCCTTGCGTCCGCACTTTATAGTCTGGGAAAGACAGACGAACGAGAAGAGATCCAGGAGCGTTCTCTGATTTTGGCGAAAATCCGAGTGTATCTGAGTGCTGTGGACCAGAACTCCCCGGGTGGTTCACGAGCATTGGCCAGGGACGCAAAGTCAATGGGCATGTTCGAAGCTGCACGGTCCTTCGAATTGATCGCTGCTCGTATTGAACGTGGAGCCCGATAGTGTTCAGATTTCTGGAGTGTTACGTTCCCCTGTCGATGCGCTACTTCGCGATCCATGTTTTGCTGTCCACAATCGGTTGCTCCCCTGAGCCGATGCCGGTGGATACGAACGTGAAACCGAAAGGCGACTCACAGGTTGCAGCGTCTGTGGTCAATACAACCTCGGTTGTCAATGCGACGACTGCTGAAACGCCTGATCGTGGTCGCTCAAGTGGATCCGCGTTTCGATTTCGTGAAATCGGAAAAGAGTCTGGCTTCGACTTCGAGCGTTATGACGACATGAAAGGCCAGCGACGCATTCTGGAAGTGAATGGCGGAGGAGCTGCCGTATTCGATTTTGACATGGACGGCTGGCTGGACGTATTCATGACCAATGGCTGTCGATTGCCACTCACTACGGATACTAAACAGTCGCCGGGGCGACTGTTCCGAAATCATCGGACAATGAACTTCCGGGATTGCAGTCTCGCTTCCGGCCTGGAACAGTTCGGCTTTTGCTTTGGCTGTGCTGTGGCGGACGCAAATGAAGACGGCTTCGAAGATTTGTATATCACGGCATATGGCGGCAATCAGTTCTGGACCAACAATGGCGACGGCACGTTTTCAGAAGTGGCCGCGACGAACGGTACATGGGCAGGCAAGTGGGGAGCCAGTGCAGCATTTGCTGATCTCAATGGTGACCAATGCCTCGATCTGTATGTCGTGAACTATCTGGAGGAGTCTGACGAGCATCCGAAACTGTGCCCGGAACCGACCAGTCCTGATGGTTTCGTAGGATGCACGCCAGCGATTTTCGACGGTGTGCCGGACATGCTGTTTCTTTCTGACGGTGCGGGAGGCTACTTCAATGCGTCGGCAGACGCGGGGCTGAATGAGTTGCCAGGCAAAGGACTTGGAATCGCCATCGCCGACTTTGGTGGTGATCCAGTACCAGAAATCTATATCGCCAACGACGGCGCACCGAATTTCCTGTTGACAATTGAACGTACGAACCTGATCGATGGCAGGATTCAGGGTATTCGCTTCCACGACGCAGCGATTTCGGCGAACGCGGCGTTGAACGAGCAAGGCTATGCGCAGGCCAGCATGGGAGTCGCTGCAGCGGATTTCGATCACAATGGCGCGATGGATATCTTCCTGACACATTTCATCGACGACACAAACACGATGTACCTGAATCGAACCCCGGACGGGGGACAGCTGGTGTTTGAAGATGCAACCCGGCAGACTCGACTTGGACCGCCAAGCCTGAGTGTCCTCGGATTTGGCGTCGCAAACATTGATGTCGACAACAATGGCTGGCAGGATCTGTTGATCGCCAATGGACATGTTGATGACCGCACCTGGATGAAGGCGGCACAGCCGTATCAAATGTTGCCGCAGGTTTTCGAAAATCTGCAGGACGGTACTTTTCGAGAAGTCTCAGAGGTGGCTGGTACTTACTTTCAAAAACCAACGCTTGGTCGCGGCCTTGCGACTGGCGACTTTGACCGTGACGGATTCGTCGATGCCGTCATCTCACATCAGCGTGCGGCATCGACCATCCTGAAAAACGAAACCGTCGGCTCTCGCGCAGTGACCGTACGGTTTATCGGAAGAACGGCATCTCGGACGGCAATTGGGCTCAAGGTTCGAGTGGTCAATGGCCCGGTGCCGAGAACGGAGCAAATGATTGGCGGAGGCAGTTTTCAAGCCGCAAGTACGAATGAGGTGTCTCTGGGCGGAATCGCTGACGGACCGGTCGATCTGGAAGTCACCTGGCCAACCGGCAATGTTGAGACAGTACAGCTACCGACCACGGGGTATTGGATTGTCGGAGAAAAAGGCCAGCTTGCAGAGTTTGTCGAGTGAGTGTGGTTAAAGCGTGCCGTAGCCATACGCCGTTAGAACTATCGGAAAACTCTCGATAATCGCTAAATGCAACACAAGTCTCGCATAATACTTATCCATCCTGATTCGACTGTCCCATATCCGACCCCAACGGCGACCGTCATTTGGAGTGCGGCGACTTGTCGCCGCTTTGCCTTTCCAACAAGGCATTTTTAGCAATCGGCCTGGGAAAACAGCGAATATTCCATTTCAATTTCAGGTGAAGTCGGCAGAACATTCGAAAGTCTTTCCCAGAGCCAAATTACCTGAAAAAGAAAGCGGTGACGAGTCACCGCACTCCAAAGGTCGCTTGTTTAGGGGCTAGCTCTCCATCTGCTTCACCATCCAGGCGAGCTGGATGGGGTCGTTAAGACGAATCTGGGACAGTCGAACTAAGATGCCGGCAATTCAAATGGCTGTCGCAACTCTGCGATTTGCTGGCTGGCGAAAAGCGGCCTTGGCTGCAGCCGGACGACCGCTGAATTCTGAAAGCGAAATTGACAAACAGCCGGAAAATAGGATGCCATCATCTTTCCCGACACTCCGTGGCGGGATTTGTCGCCACGGAATGTCGAGCCACACTGATGCGTGCATGGACTGCTCATGAAACAGCGTAAGACTTGCATCGCTGGATGGTTCACCGCGATCCTTGGGATCCTGTGGTCCAGCGGTCCCGCGTTTTGCCAGACAGTGCAAGACTCAACCGACAGGCTGGCACAGCGCACACCGTACGAGTCTCTGATTTCCGGAGAGGCACAGGCGACTGGCGCTGAATCGTTGTTCGTTCCTGTCCTGCCAGAGTTTCTGCAACCTCCCCCGACCGAATCGATAGCAGGTGCCATTGCACCACGCTCAGTTCACGAAAGTCACAGAATTTCACTGACAGCGTACTGGGATAACGGACATTGCCTGATCCTCGCTCTGTGATCCAGCCCATTCACTGGCCTGATAACCACACCACGTCGAGGCGAGCGTCGCCAGGGAAAGGACGATGGCGACTGCCAACTCCAGCCTGCCGCGACCGCGATCGTTCTCGACAGCAGCAATGATCCGGTGCAGCAGAGTCTCCATGTCCGGCTTTGTCGGGGACGGAGGATTGGTCGTCGTTGGTTCCATAGGGTTCTTCACTCATTCTGTTTTACATCACTGAGAATTCAAACGGGCGAGGTCTGGAAGCTCCGTCCAAGGCTGCGATTCCTGCAGCGTGGACATTCATGTCCGAGATATTGACCAAACACCGTCACATTATCGAACGACACGAAAAGAACCAGAACCTTGGCTTCGACAGTGCTTCATGGGAGTGCGACGGACATGAATGTCCATCCTACAGTAATCGCAGTGACCAGCTCCGTTTGCTCTTGTTCAATTGGTATTGGACAGCCTGGTTGAACTCGCGGGCTTGCCCCTTTTGAGACGGCTCGCGAGTCTCACGATCGAATCACTCCTTGCCTGCCTCGGCTTTCTTCATATCCTCTTCGAGCGTCTTGATGTCCGCAGGCGACAACTGCGGACGATCGACCTTGATCGTCAGTTTGTTCAGCGTGGCGGTCAATGTGAACGGCGGCTGGTAATCTGCGTCATTCACGCCGGTCAGCGTGTCTGATCCGATGTCAAAGCTTTCGTCCCACTGCAGGATCATTGGCAGCGTGTGTGGCATCGTTTCGGTCGCCACAACTTTGCCGTCCACTTCGTCGGGTGATGCGGCGCATGTGTGGCACCGGGGGCATATTGATCCGCCATGACGTTGCGAATTATGCCTGTGGACGGACGCCGATCTGTGAAGAATGTGATCGCCTTGTTGCGTCTGGCATGGTCGTCGTGGCAGCAGCCGGAAACGAGGGGTTCGCCAAGGAATCGAAGTTTGCGACGGGCGGTGAATATCAGACCGTATCGATCACCGATCCGGGGAACGCGGACAGTGTGATCACCGTAGGTTCAACACACCGGGATATGCCCCACACTTACGGCGTCAGCTATTTTTCAAGTCGAGGGCCGACGGGCGATGGACGTCTGAAACCGGATCTCGTGGCACCGGGCGAAAAAATTGACTCGGTCGCACCGGGGAATGGTCTGGTGAGGAAAGACGGCACGAGCATGGCGGCTCCGCACGTCAGCGGTGCGGCGGCCCTGTTGCTGGCAAGACATCGAGAGTTCATCGGACAGCCACAACGCGTGAAGAAAGTTCTTTGTGGCTCGGCGACAGACCTGGGTCGCGAACGCTATTTTCAGGGAAACGGGATGCTTGATGTGCTTCGTGCGCTCCAGGACGTTTGAAGAAATGATGGAGGCCGCATCCTTGTCAGAAGCCACGATTTGCAGTCCTCCCGCTCGCTGCTGTTGATCTGATCTGGCATAATGGGCGTGCTGAGCCGAACGATCATCAGAGGCGATTTCGTTCGAAATCACACTCAGACAGCTGAACGCGGCCCTGTCGTTGGTTTCAGGTTCCCATGTGTCACCATTGGAGAATGTTGAAATGCCCTTTTCTCTCGAAGCCCTGGAAGCAGAGAAGGGCGACGCCCTGCTTCTGCACTACGGTAAGGATGCGGATCCAAAACTCATCGTCATCGATGGCGGTCCTGCCGGCGTTTATGCTGGATCTCTCAAGCCACGCCTGGACGAAATCAAAAAAGAGCGGTCACCGCACGATCCTCTCGCAATTCGCCTCGTGATGGTCAGTCACATTGATGACGACCATATCAACGGGATTCTGCAGATGGTGAAGAAGTTGGCAGACCTGAAGGAGCAGAACAAGCCGCTTCCGTACGACATCACGACTCTCTGGCACAATAGCTTTGATGATCTGCTGGGAAATGAAGCGGACGAAATGGTCGCTTCGCTGAAGACTTCGGTCAACGCTGCTTCGAGTTCCACGTTTTCCGCAAACTTGCCGGTTCAGCGAGAAACGGCATTGGTCCTGGCCAGCGTGAATCAGGGACGGCAGCTCCGGGATGCAGCGGTTCGACTCGGAGTCGGTGTGAACGATGGCTTCAGGAACATGGTCATGGTGCCGGCTCAGGAGAAGAGTCGCGTCTTTGATGTCGGTGACGGACTTAAGCTGACGGTAATCGGCCCGGACGAAGAGCGCGTGAGGGCCCTGCAGGTCGAATGGGACAAGCAGATCAGAACGGCGGGCGTTGCCAAGGTCGCTGAATTTGCCGATCAGTCGGTTTTCAATCTGTCCAGCATCACAGTCCTTGCGACTTTTAAGAAGAAAACGATGCTGCTGACGGGTGACGCACGTGGAGATTTTGTACTGGCTGGACTGAAACGCGCCAAACTCCTCAAGCATGGCAGGATCCATGTGAATCTGCTGAAGATTCCGCATCATGGCAGTGACAATAACGTGGACACGGACTTTTTCCGCGCGATCACCGCCGACCACTACGTCGTTTCGGGAGACGGAGAACACGGAAATCCGGAAGTGTCCACATTTCAGATGATTTCCGAGGCGCGCGGCCAGGACGAATACACCATTCACCTCACACATGGGAATCTACCGGAGGATCCGAATCCCGACAAGTTGCTCGACTTCTTCAAAAAGGACAAGAAGGCCGGTCGGAAATATGAGACGATCGTCCGCGACAATGATGCCTTTGGAATTCAGGTCAACCTGATCTAGCCTGCATTGCGCACCGAATCGTAGGCCGGACCGAGCAAACCCAATGATCGCCGGAGCGGCGCCCGCCAATTCATCCTGGATCCATGTGACAGGGTGTGATGACCAGTAATCCGGGTTTGCGCTGTTCCGGCATTAGCGGCGGGCTTGATCCGGCCTACACCGTGCGCAATGCGGCTGGATGCGGTTCCGTGAGTCTGTTCCGGACGTCTGCAGGATTTCCCGACGGGCGCGGATTCTTTACTTCCAGGGAAGTCGGATTGGCACGACCGTCAGTGTTCCATTACGATCGCAGAGCAATATTGTGGGACGTGAAGGTGAATTGCCCGACGCGGGCCTCACCCGCACCTCAGTGTGCCCCCGACATTCCGTGGCAGGAATTCTCGCCACGGAGTGGCGAGCCACAATGATGCGCGCACAGTGCGCGTATAAAACGGAGTCAGACTCTAACGCGAGCGCGTGATGCAACACTTACTATTTTTTCTGGCGACGCTGTGCTGCTTATTGTCCAGCGACGCACAGGCATCCGACTATTTTCGAATCAGAGTCGTCGATGAAGCAACCGGCCGCGGAGTGCCGCTCGTCGAATTGACAACCGTGAACAATGTGCGGTTTGTGACGGACTCTGCAGGGTTGGTTGCCTTCGACGAACCGGGGCTATTGAATCGACGGGTGTTCTTTCGTGTGTCCAGTCATGGCTACGAATCACCCGATGGCGGCTATGGAGCTCGCGGGCGGGCGTTTGATGTGACTTCCGGGGGCGAGGCCGTCCTGAAGCTGAAACGGATCAACATTGCAGAACGGCTCTACCGCGTCACCGGTGGCGGCATTTATCGCGACAGTGTGCTGCTCGGTGACAAGGCTCCCCTGGCCCAGCCGTTACTCAACGCCGGTGTGCTGGGCTCGGACAGCGTCGTGAATGCTGTCTTCAATGGCCGGATTCATTGGTTCTGGGGTGACACCAATCTTCCGCCGCATCCACTCGGAATTTTCGATGTTCCTGGAGCGACTTCGCAATTGCCGGAAAACGGCGGACTGCAACCAGACGTGGGCGTCGATCTGAGCTATTTCCTCAACGACGCGGGAAATGCAAAGGCGACGGCTGACATGCCAGGCCCCGGCCCAACATGGATTGGTGGCCTGACGGTGCTGCAGGGCGAAGATCATCGCGAACGCATGATTGCCAACTATGTGAAGATCAAACCACCGATGGAAACCTACGAACGTGGACTCGTGGAATTTAATGCAAACGCGGAACGATTCGAACTGGTCAAAAAGATCCCTCTGGACGCGCCGCTGTTTCCGGAAGGTCATCCACTCAAGGTGACAGAGCACGGTGTTGAATACGTCTATTTTCCTCAGCCTTTTCCTACGCTGCGCGTCCGAGCCACGCCGGCTGATTTTCAGGATCTGGCTCAATACGAATCGTATACGTGCCTGACGGCGGACAGCACCGAGACGAATGCCGTCGTTGATCGTAACGAAAACGGTGTCGTGAGATACAGCTGGAAACGCGGAGTCCCGGCGGTGCGCGGTCCACTTCAGGAGCGTCTGTTGAAGTCCGGAAACCTGAAACCCGAGGACATACACTTTCAACTTGTCGATGTGGATTCAGGCAAGCCCATGAACGCCCACGGTGGTTCTGTGTACTGGAATGAACATCGCCAGCGGTGGGTGATGATCGTGCTGGAGTCCTGGGGCAAGTCGATGCTTGGTGAAATCTGGTTTGCCGAGGCAGATACACCGATCGGCCCATGGCTTTACGCTCGTAAAGTTGTGACGCATGACAAATACAGTTTCTACAATCCCAAACAACATCCGATGTTCGATCGCGAACATGGCCGAGTGATCTTTTTTGAAGGAACTTACACTCACACGTTTTCCGGCAACACCGAACAGACGCCGCGATACGACTACAACCAGATCCTGTACCGTCTTGACCTGACAGACGAACGCCTGGCGTTGCCTGTTCCGGTTTATCGAACTGGCCATTCTGATGGTGAAGGACCGAGTCTTCAAATACGAATATCTGCGGATTCTGTTCCGGATCGCAATCGCATGGCATTTTTCGCGCTCGATAGAAAGACAGCGGCGACGATCCCTGTTTACTGGCGGAACGTCAAGGGACATCAGCGACTGACGACGGAGAGTTCCTCCGGTGAGAGTAGCGAGCCCGTCTTTTTTGCTCTGGCGGCTGATCAGGCGGATGCTCCCGCCACAACGGAGCCCTTATTTGAATTCGTGCATGGCGACACGGGAGAGCATCGTTATTCAACGACAGCGATTGTGGAAAATGGCTTCCGAAAAACTGGCGAGGTTTGTCGAGTCTGGTCGCCAGAACGAGCTTCAAAAACGTCGAAGCCCTGACCAACGCGCCGCACGGCCCATGTGTGGAACCAGTGATAAGATATTTTCCGAGGGAACTGCGATCGGCCATGATCGAAACCGGCCTGGATAACCCAACGCGAGCTTCGCCCGCAACCCATGGTTGAAGACGAAACTCAGGAAGATTTGCGAAAGGAAAATAAAAAGCAGAAAAATTGATAGCAGAAAAATGTCGGCATTCTGCATCTTGAATTCTTTGCAGAGAAATGAATGGCACAAAAGACTTCAACACTTGTTTTGTAT
>JAYSPO010000141.1:0-5767 GCA_043722015.1 Candidatus Kuenenia sp.
GCCTCAATCTGCGCGTGCAGTGCTCGTAGTTCGGACTCCTGCCGTGAATACTCCAATTTGGCCTGTTCAACCGCCACAAGCGTTTGGGAATTCTGTTCCGCTGCGACTGCCAACTGTCGCTGCTGATCTGCCAGAGTTTGACGCTGTTGATCCGCCTCCAGTAATCGCTGAGCACTTTCGCGTTCCTGCACGGTGAGTTGTTCCTGCCGCAGCGCCAGCTCGTTCCATTGTGCCGTCATCCGGGACGATCGTTCTTCGATCGCGATCAGGCGCGAGTCGGCATCGCGTTCTCGCTCTCGCACGATTTCCGTAAGCTCGGCAAGCTGCTGTTGGCGGAGTGTCAGCAGTCGTTGATGCTCTTCCAGCTCTTTCTGCAATGCAGTCTGGATGAAAGTCTCCTGAGCAGACGGCGCAGCTGTCACAGCAGGGATCGGAAGTGAAACCGAGGTCAAATCGCCGAAGGGCCCGGGAGCAACGATCGCAGCAGGCTTGAATGACATCGATGGTCGGTCGCCGGGCTCCGGCAGATACGACGGCGCGTCCTGAAACTCCAGGCGATATGAAACCGGCCCGAGAGAGATCACGTCGCCTTCGGTGAGCCGATTAACGCCACTGACAGGCAGGTCGTTGACCCAGACACGGCCATCAAGGCGCTTGACTGAAAACGTCCCCGCTTTGCGGATGAAGCAGCAATGCGTCGCCTCTGCTCCAGAGAACTCCAGCCCGAATTCATTTGCGGCACCGTAACCGCATCGGTATGTCCCGTCGATCTGCGCGCAAAAGGGATCAAGTGGAGCACCATACATAGGCGTCAGGACGGGAATTCGAATACTGGACAAGTGGGCAGTCTGTGTTGTCGCAACCGACATGACGTTCTCCGAAGAGCGTTTTGACTTCTGTACATTCGCCGGGCCCGGTTGTCCTCCGTCAGGATGACAGACGTAGCAGCTTCTCCACGTACGCGGTCTGATTCTTCAGCGACGGTCGTGTCGATTCTGCGGCTTGGCATAAAATGGGTAGATATTGCAACCTGTGAAAGACATAGCTCATAAAGGTACTTCCGGACGTAACGACATGCTGCCGGAACACAACACACCCGAGAAACCAGGCAGTCCGGTGGAACGATTCCGGTTCTGAGGATCGCGCCGCTCCGGCAGTGAAAAGGAGAGTTACCAAAAAGCCAGGCAGAATGCCGGGAATAATCATGGTCGAAGACTGTTGTGCGGCGAATGATGTTTGCGCGAGTGCGGACGGATGCGATGACCATAGCGGTGCTGCACAACAGTTGGCGAACGACAACAAACTTTCCGGTTCGACGCATCGCATCGGTGCGAGCCGATGTTGTGAGGTGAGCGGCGAGCTAGGATCAAAGTCAGCGGCTGTTTTGCCGGGGGAGTTCCAGTCCCGACGATCAGGGAAATATCAGTTTGCATTACGGCACACACGGAGAAGTGAGCTGTCATGCCCGACATCAGGTTTCGACCGTGCTCAACGACGATTCAAATTTATCCGCACGCCGCCTTTGGAATACCTCCCATCTGCTGCTGAGTCTGTTTCAGGTGGCCGCCGTGTCGTGGGCTCTGCTGACGCCGGACCCGTTTGCACTCGTCCGTGACACGTCGCTGAGCTGGGTGCAAAGCGCGAGCGATCTGCTGCTGCACGCGATCGTGTTTACGGTCCTGTCAGCCACGGTGTTTAGTCTGTGCCTGGCGATCTTTGACGAGTTTCCGCCGGTCGCTGTCTTCACAATGCTGGGCTACTGCGTTACGGTGGAAGGACTGCAGTCGCTTGTTCCTGGCCGAACCTGTGACCCGCGCGACGCCATCGCCAACGTCGCCGGCTTTGTCCTTGGCCTCACCTTCGTTCGCGTCCTCTCACTGCTCCGCCCCGCTCCCGCCAAAGCGTGACGCATACGCAGTCCTCCACTCATGTTTTACTCCGCGCGGCCGGAAATGAGTCCGGCGAGCGGAGCGGCGTGAGCCCTCCGGTACCTCGTTTTCGAAACCGTTCACGGGGTGCGAAAAGTTGTGGATGTGGACCACGTGAGATACTACAAATTGTGCCCGATTTCGCATTGACACGTACACAAGATGGCTTTGTTGTGGAACGTTGCAATGATCAGCACATCGTCTGGTGGCCATAGGGCAGGCTCGTGAACGGTTCCTCGTTTTCGTACCGGCAAGCTGACGCATGCCGCTCGCCAATTGTCTCACTCATGACCGCGCGGAGTACAGTCACTTGTCCCATCGCCGTCGGGTAGCGAAAGCTGCTCCTCTTTCGTAGACTCCTTGGACCTGAAGAACGGTTCCTGTTCGCATTATGCGTCGAATCGCCAGGGCGTAGAGGAGTCTCGAAATCATGCCCACATGGCCTCATCAGCTTTTCATTGACGGTGTCTGGAGTGACAGCCAATCCGGTCGAACCAGGAGCGTCACAAACCCAGCCACAGGAAAAGAACTTGCCCGCGTCGCACTGGCCGATGCCACGGACGTCGATCGAGCCGTTCAGGCAGCGCGGCGGGCGTTTGACGAAGGCGAGTGGCCTCGCATGGATCCGTTGAAGCGGGGCCGATTGCTGTTCCGCCTGGCCGAACGCATCCGGGAAAACCTGAATGAGCTGGCAATGACCGACACGTTGAATGTCGGAAAGCCGATTCGGGATACGATGGGCTTTGACGTACCCTGCGCGGCCGATCTGTTCGAAAGCTACGCCGGATTGCCGGATAAAATCTCCGGCAAGTGCTTTGGGACCTTGCCGGACAACGTCACACTGCAGATTCGCGAACCGATGGGAGTCATCGCGGCGATCGTACCCTGGAATTTTCCGCTCACGAATGCCGCCATCAAACTCGCGCCGATTCTGGCGTGTGGAAACACGGTCGTCCTGAAGCCGTCCGAAGTCTCGCCTTTATCCGCTCTGATGCTCGCGAGGCTGGCGACCGATGTGGGCTTTCCGCCGGGAGTCATCAACGTGATTCACGGCACGGGCCACGAAGCCGGTGCATCGCTGGTGAAACATCCGGGCGTGGACAAAATCACGTTCACCGGACGACATCAAACGGGTGCCCTCATGCTGGAAGCAGCCAAAGTCGGCATGAAAGGCGTGATGCTGGAGCTCGGCGGCAAGACACCCAGCATCGTGTTTCCCGACGCGCCGATCGATAACGTCATTAACGGCGTCATCACAGGGATTTTCTATAACCTCGGGCAGGTCTGCGTTGCCGGGTCGCGTTTGCTGATCCATGAAAGTCAACATGACGATCTGCTGGAACGCATTGTGGCCAAAGTCCGCAGCCTGCGGCAGGGGGATCCCACTGATCCGGACACGCAACTCGGCTGTCTCGCGACACCGGAACATTGCGACACCGTCCGCAAGTGCGTTGAAAAAGCCGAACAGGAAGGCGCGCGGTGTGTGTTGACGGGGATCCGACCGGTTGATTCAATGGACTGTTTTTATCCTCCGACGGTGTTTGATCGCGTGACGCCTGGCATGACGGTGGCTCGGGAAGAAGTGTTCGGCCCCGTGCTGAGCGTGATGACCTATCGTGACGAGGCGGAAGCAGTGCGGATGGCCAATGACAGCGAATTCGGTCTGATGGCAAACATCTGGACGTCTGACGGAACTCGTGCGCTCCGCGTCGCCCGCCAGATTCGCGCGGGCCGAATAGCCATCAACGGTGGCGGTGCCTTGCGAGCCAACGTGCCAGTGTTCGGATATAAGCTCAGTGGCATCGGTGCGGAGTTGGGTTTTGATGAAGCGGTCCACGAGTATTGCAGTTCAAAAGCCATTCTGTATTCACTCGCGACGGAGAAATCACCATGGCCGGAGTAAGCTCCTCTCGGATGCTGACTTTTATTGTTTGGCCTCGATGACGGGCAAATAGTAAAGTAGCCGTCACGCTCCGCCGTGACGAGCCAGGAACTGGGCCACGTGAATGGAGCCCCCACGACGCCTGTCCTTCAGCCTATGCAGGAGCAGATCGTGGAACTCTGTATTGGTTGATGAATGTCGATTGACAAATGCTGATCACGGCGGAGCGTGATGGCTACTTTGTGTTGCGGGCGAAGCCCGCGCCGGGAAATACGCGGTGAAGAAACTGCGATTGGAACGATGACCGTGTCCGCAATGCGCGACACAAAGCAGTCTGATACGATTACTAAGGGAGCAGATTAAAGATGGCGCGCTCGAGGGCGAAAAATCTTCTCAGAAATACAATCGTATCAACGTTTCATGCTCAGGACGCGCGGATCGGGCGGGCCATTGAAGAACTGGATACGCCCACGCTGCTCCTGGATCGAGCGGCCAGCGACCGCAACCTTGCCAGGATGGCAGGCTTCTTTTGTGATCGACCAGCGAAACTGCGTCCGCATTTTAAGAATCATAAATGCGTGACACTGGCCAAACGCCAGATGCTGGCCGGCGCGGTCGGGATGACATGTGCGAAGCTCGGTGAGGCTGAAGTGCTGGTTGACAACGGTTTTTGCGATGTGCTGATCGCCAATCAGGTCGTTGGTGCCGCCAAGGTCGAGCGACTTGTACAGCTCGCCAGGCGAGCGCGCATCAGCGTGGCCGTTGATCACATGGATCAGGTCGAAGCGATCAGTCGCGCCGCAGCGGCCGCGCAAGCGGTGGTGCGTTTGCTGATCGAGGTGGACATCGGGATGGGACGCTGCGGTCTCCCGAGCAGCGAAGCGGTGCTGGCACTGACAAGGAGGCTGCAAGGCATGCCAGGCGTGGAATTCGGTGGACTTCAGGCGTACGAAGGTCACCTCGTGAATGTGGTTGATCGTGAACAAAGGCGGATTCAGTCGCGGGCCGCAATGGGGCTGGCCGTGGAAACTCGTCGCCTGCTGGAACGTTCCGGCATTCCCGTCGCATGCGTCAGCGGCTGTTCCAGTGCGACGTATGACTCCACAGGAATTCTGGACGGAGTTGATGAAATTCAGGCGGGCACGTATGCGACGATGGATCGGCAGTACTTCCGCCTGGCTCCCGAGTTTGAAGTCGCGTTGTCAATCCTCGTCCGCGTCATCAGCCGTCCTTGTCCGGGCAAGGCGGTACTGGATGTTGGCGTCAAAGGTGCAGGAGCGGAATTTGGGGTCCCCGGGATTCGCGACTATCCGGACGTGGTCATACCGTTCTTTCTTGCGGAAGAACATGTCGTTGTCAATCAGACGCCGGACTGGTCGATCGGACAGCCGCTGCATCTGATTCCGAGCCATGCCTGCACGACCTGCAATCTCTACCGCGAAATCGTGGCGCATGAAGAGGGCGTTGTCGTGGATGTCTGGCCGATCGAAGCGTCCGGACGTCTGGCATAACCTGCATAGAGCTTGGCGCGGGCTTCGCCCGCAACCCAATCAACCCATCAAATCACGGTCGCGGCGTCCTGTGGCGAAGGTATTGCTAAATCGGGCCGAACGGCGTTGTTGTGTTTCGGCCCAAAGGGCCAGCAGTTCAAATAGCCCGGCCCAGCGGGCCAGGGAAATCTTGTGTTCAACCGGCGGTCGCCGTTCCGGCAGTTTCCGGGTTTGCTCGGTCCGGCCTACCCTGGCCCGGAATCCGGACTCGCGCCCAATGGATGCTCATGCTACCCGGCGTCCCGGCGTACCAGGCACACATCACTCGCGTAGCGTCGAGTTTCCGCAGGGCGGGGTGGCCGAAGCTCCACTTGCCCATGTCTTCCCAGTACTGATTGAAGTCGATCGCCAATCCCCCGGGCGTTACTGCTGCCAACTCCTCGTGAGTGTGGATGATCAGTCGCTCC
>JAYSPO010000142.1:0-5339 GCA_043722015.1 Candidatus Kuenenia sp.
TTGGCTTGTCCGCCGCGCTCATCAATAATTTCGTGCTGAGTAATTTTATGGGGATCTGCCCGTTTCTGGGCGTCTCTAAACGGCTCGATGCCGCGTTTGGTATGGGAGCCGCCGTGACATTTGTCATGACAATCTCGGGCGGACTCACCTATCTGCTTCAACAATATGCACTCATTCCATTGGGGCTACAGATCTTGCAGTACGTGGCCTTCATTTTTGTCATTGCCGGGACGGTGCAGTTTGTGGAATTGTATGTGCAGCGTTTCTTCGAGCCGCTCTACCGGGCTTTCGGCGTCTATTTGCCGATGATCACAACCAACTGTGCGGTCCTTGGAGTTTGTCTTCTGGTCTGGAGCAAATCTTATGATACGCTGGCTCAGGCATTGACGTTCAGCTTCTTCGGCGGAGCTGGATTCACTCTGGCGATTGTGATTATGGCGGGACTGCGTGAGTCCATTGATTTTGCGGATGTACCGCGACCGTTTCGGGGAACGCCCATTGCGTTGTTTGTGGCTGCAATTCTCGCGATGGCCTTTGCCGGGTTTGCTGGTATGGGAAGTCAGTGAAAGGACGGGTTGCCTATGTTGACCATGCTGCTGTCCGGCGGGTTGATGCTCGTTATTGCGACGATCATCTGCGCTGTCTTGGCGGTCGCTCACGCCCGCCTTGCGGTTCCGGTGGATCCACGTCAGGCGGCGCTTAGGGAACTGCTGCCCCAGGCCAATTGCGGAGGTTGCGGATTTCCCAGCTGCGCAGAATACGCGCGAGCTCTGGCGGACGACCGGACGACCGCCGATCGCTGCACCGTTGGCGGCCCGCCGGTGACGGCAGCATTGGCGAAGTATCTGGGTATTTCTCTCAAGCCGAACGCCCCGTATCGCCCAGTGATTCATTGCTCGGCGAAACGATCGGATCGGCTGGGACAGGGAGATTACAATGGTATTCCGAGTTGCACCGCAGCGAATGTGATTGGCGGTGTGCAGGGATGCACTTACGGCTGCCTCGGGTTCGGAGATTGCGTGACCGTCTGCGATTTCGATGCGATCCACATGGACGACGGCCTGCCAGTGATCGACTACGAGAAATGTACAGGCTGCGGAGCGTGCGTCAAAGCGTGTCCTCGCCACATCATTGAGCAGGTTCCTTTCAAAACGGATCGGATCATGGTCGTCGGATGCTGCAATCATGATCCCGGCAAGGTGGTGCGTGAAGTCTGCAAGGTCGGTTGCATTGGCTGTTCCGCCTGTGCGCGGATGATGCCGGAATTGCTGCATATGCACGACAACCTCGTGATCCTTGACTACGACCAACTCACCGGACATGAGGATTTCGCGCCGGTCCAGGCGAAGTGTCCGATGAAGTCGCTGGTCATGATCGGTAAGCCGCAGCCACATCACGCACAGGAACTCGCGGAGGTTCCGGCAGTTGAGGTCGCTCATCCAACCCGACGTTTGGCCGAGAGTCGAACTGACACACTGAATTGGCGCGGTTGATCGAATGGCATCCGTGTTACGCAATCCTGATCCCGAATGGTTTCACACGACCAGTGTGCGATTCAACTCGGGGCAGCACTGGCAGAGCCAGTGGCACACTCACCAGGCTTCCGACGCCGGTGCCACCCTGGCGCGGTTGTTTCCCGCTACGACCTCACTTCTTCAAAAACAACCACGCCCTTGAGCGCTCCGTCGAACAAAGACACATGACTCATCAGGGTTTCAAGCAAAGCCCACGCCAGGGTTGTACTGATTTTGTTTTGAACAGGAGGAAACAAAGGGAACAGAGACAACCCGCGTGACCACCTCCGTTTTCTCCTGTTCAAGCCTGCGACTCTGCTCAGCAAACATTGTCACAGCCGCACACTGTGTGCGAGTTTGGCACGCTTTGGGTCCATGCAGATGTGCAGCATTGCGTCAGCCGCCCTGCACAGATCGGGACAAAGCGTGCTCGGCAGCTGAGACTTGCGGGGCACGGGAATTGCTTGTCGAGTGCAGCGGGTCCCGCATCGACTTTGTTGCGTCTGAATTGGGTCTTCTTTCCCGAAACCGTAGTTTTAATGGCATCCAATCGTATGGAACGCGAACTGACGACCATTGATGGCAACGAGGCAGCAGCCCTGATCGCACATGCTACGAATGAAGTCATTGCGATTTATCCAATCACGCCGGCATCAACGATGGGTGAGCTTGCGGATGCGTGGTCGACGCAGGGGCAGAAAAACATTTACGGGACGGTGCCGCAGGTCATTGAGATGCAGAGCGAGGCTGGAGCAGCCGGAGCTGTGCATGGATCGTTGCAGGCTGGCGCACTGACAACGACTTTTACGGCGTCGCAGGGTCTTCTGCTGATGATCCCGAATATGTTCAAGATCGCCGGAGAGCTGACTTCGACAGTCTTTCATATCGCTGCTCGGTCGATCGCCACGCACGCTCTCTCGATCTTCGGAGATCACAGTGATGTGATGGCCGTCCGATCGACAGGCTGGGCTATGCTCGCGGCGGCGTCCGTGCAGGAAGTGCATGACTTCGCCCTGATTGCGCAGGCGGCCACACTCGAATCGCGAATTCCGTTCCTGCACTTCTTTGATGGATTCCGGACCTCGCATGAAATCAACAAAATTGAACGGCTCACAAACGACGACATCCGGGCCATGATTGATGAGCAATTGGTGCGGGCGCATCGTGAACGCGGACTCAACCCGGATCGACCGGTTCTCAGGGGTTCAGCACAGAATCCGGACGTCTTCTTTCAGGCTCGCGAAGCCATCAATCCGTTTTATGACGTCTGTCCGGAGATCGTGCAGCGAACGATGAATCGGTTTGCGGAGCTGACCGGGCGTCACTACGGACTGTTCGAATATGTCGGCGCATCGGACGCGACGCGTGTGATTGTGTTGATGGGGTCAGGAGCGGGTGCCGTCGAAGAGGCGGTGGAGTTTCTTACGGGAGGCGGCGATAAGGTCGGCGTATTGAAAGTCCGGTTGTATCGCCCATTCGCCAGCGCTGCATTTATCCGTGCGTTACCGGTCACAACACAGTCGATCGCAGTTCTCGACCGCACGAAAGAGCCGGGTGCAATCGGCGAACCACTGTATCAGGACGTTTTGACAGCCATTGCGGAAGAATGGACAAGCCGGTCTCCCGAGAGTCCGCTCCCGCGGGTTATCGGCGGTCGTTATGGACTGTCATCGAAGGAATTTACACCGGCCATGGTGATGGCAGTCCTGAATGAGCTCAAACAGAGCAAGCCCAAACGGCACTTCACGATCGGAATCCACGACGACGTCACTCGCCTGAGTCTGAAATGGAATCCAGTGGACTGGAAAGAGCCGCAGGACGTGCATCGAGCGGTTTTCTACGGTCTGGGAAGCGATGGCACGGTAGGAGCCAATAAGAACTCGGTGAAGATTCTGGGTGAAAACACGGCGATGTTCGCTCAGGGCTACTTCGTTTACGACTCGAAGAAAGCGGGATCCGTCACAGTTTCGCATCTGCGTTTCAGTCGTCGACCAATCCGTTCGTCGTACTTGATTGATCAGGCCAGCTTTGTCGCCTGCCATCAGTTTCATTTCCTTGAAAGCCGTGACGTGCTGACGATCGCGCAGGACGGCGCAACGTTTCTGCTGAATACTCCGCACGGTCCCGATGTGATCTGGGACAGGTTGCCGAACGAAGTGCAGAGGCAGGTCATCGAAAAGCGTCTGCGGATGTTCGTGATTGATGCCGACAAGGTTGCCGACGATGCAGGTCTGGGCGGACGCGTCAACACCGTCATGCAGACCTGCTTTTTCGCGATTGCGGACGTGTTGCCGCGAAACGAAGCAATCGATCAGATCAAGCTCTCCATCAGAAAATCCTACGCAAAGCGTGGTGAGACGGTGCTGCAACGGAATTTTGCGGCTGTCGATAGTACGCTGGAGAATCTGCATCAGGTCACGATTCCGACCCATGCGACTGCGACGATCAGGCGTCGGCCGGTTGTCGCCAATGGTGTACCGGACTTCGTGCAACGCGTGACCAGTATGATGCTGGAAGGCAAAGGCGACCTGCTGCCAGTCAGTGCAATGCCGGTTGATGGAACGTTCCCGACGGGCACCGCGAAATTCGAAAAACGCAGTATCGCGAAAGAGATTCCGATCTGGGATGCAGACATTTGTATCGAATGCGGACTATGCACGCTGGTTTGTCCGCATGCCGCCATTCGGTCCAGAATCATGGAACCGGGGCGATTGACCGACGCTCCGGCTGGCTTTGTCACGAAGCTGTGGTCCGGCAAGGATTTCGCCTCACAGTTATTCACGATTCAGGTCGCTCCGGATGATTGCACGGGCTGCGGCGTGTGTGTCGATGTCTGTCCGGCGCGCAGCAAAGAAATCGCCAGTCACAAAGCAATTAACATGGAACCGAAGCTCGATCACCTGCAGCGTGAACGTGACAACTTCGACTTCTTCCTCAGCCTGCCGGACAATGATCGAGCACAGATAGGTGAGCCTCAGATCAAGAGTCTGCAGTTGCTGCAGCCTCTGTTTGAGTTTTCGGGCGCGTGTGCGGGCTGTGGAGAAACGCCGTACCTCAAGCTGATGAGTCAGCTGTTCGGTGACAGAGCGGTGATTGCGAATGCGACTGGCTGCTCATCGATCTTCGGTGGGAATCTGCCGACGACACCATGGTCGGTGAATGCCGATGGACGCGGCCCCGCATGGTCGAATTCGCTCTTTGAAGACAACGCTGAATTCGGCCTTGGCATGCGTCTCGCGCTGGATCAGCAGCTGGACTATGCTCAGATCCTGCTGAAACGCCTGGACCCCGACGTCGGGACAGGCCTTGTTGAAGCAATCCTATCCTGTCCACAATCGAACGAAGCCGAGATCGCGCAACAGCGCGAACGCATGACGCAGTTGAAGCGACGTCTCAGTGAAATCAAGGGGTCAGATGCATCAAACCTTGGAAGTCTTGCTGATATTCTGGTCAAACGCAGCCTGTGGATTATCGGCGGTGATGGGTGGGCGTATGACATTGGATTCGGCGGACTCGATCATGTGCTGTCATCGGGTCGGAACGTCAATATTCTGGTGCTCGACACGGAGGTGTATTCCAACACTGGCGGACAGGCGTCGAAAGCAACTCCTCGTGCTGCGGTCGCCAAGTTTGCAGCGGGAGGCAAGACGACACGCCGCAAAGACCTGGGCATGATGGCTGTGGAATATGGTAATGTCTACGTCGCACAGATCGCGATGGGCGCTCAGCCGCTGCAGACGCTGAAAGCATTCCGCGAAGCAGAATCGTACTCGGGCGTGTCGTTGATCATTGCCTTCAGTCCCTGCATTGCGCACGGGATTGATA
>JAYSPO010000143.1:0-16345 GCA_043722015.1 Candidatus Kuenenia sp.
TGCATTTTTTTGCCCCGAACGTTTTCGCTTCTAAAACGTCGCATTGACGGTGGCGGACGCGCGAATTCCGCAGCTTAGCTTTGCAGCGGGCCGTTGTTATTAAAAGCCCCGCGAGTTGTCCGGTAAAAATGTGCGGCAAGAAATCGAATCGCACTCGACTCGGAGAGTCAAGTTACTGATTGCCCAGGAGGTCACGATGATGTATTCATGGATGAGGCTCTTCGCTGCATCGGCACTCATGCTGGTGCTTGGTTGTTCGAAACAACCGCCTGACAGTGCTGCGGAGTTCAGGCCGGAAGAAACTGGCAGTACCATTGATTCCGATGAGATTGGTTCCACCGGTGAATTTGCAGCAACCGGGGCCAGTGCACAACCGTTTGACGATCTGACGGAACCTGCTGCGAGCGAACCAGCTGGTGGCTCAGCGTCGGAGTTTGTTCCTGATCCGCCGCAGCTCGTGGTCCCGGCACCATCAACAACAACACCCCGTAAGAAAGCGGCCCCTTCACAAGAGACAGCGCTGCCCGAGTCCGTGCCGCTGCCGGAGGATGGCGGATCGCTGGCGGCGACAAAAATTCGTCGCTCGGGAATGACGAAGGATCGGCAGGGGTACTCACCGGAGCGTGTGTACTTTGCCACGAATCGTGAACCCGAGCATGCACAGGCCGCCGGGAAAGATCCGGATCTGTATTTCGGCGGCGATCGTGGCCGCCTTGTGTATGGCACATGCGAAGTCAGCATCCCCTACAGACGAGCGCCAGGGTCGTTGCCGGAACCGTCGATATTGCGATTTGAGTTTTCACAGGATCCGGCAAAGCATGTGGTCCTGATGGAAATCGAAATGTTGCCGAACGCAGACTTCTGGAAACAATTACGAGTGGCAGTGGACGCATCGCCTGACAGACAGCTGCTGCTGTTTGTACACGGCTACTGTGCCACGTTTCGCGATGCTGCTCGCCGCACGGCACAAATGGCATACGATATGAATTATGGAGGCCCGTCGATGTTTTTCAGCTGGCCTGCCGGCGCTGAGTCCGAAAGTTTTGAAGAGAAGGCCAATTACCTGAAAGATCTCCGCCGTGCTGAAGAATCTGACGAGGATCTGATCACCGTGCTGGCGGGTATCAGCAGGTACTCTGGCGCGAAGAGCATTCATCTGGTCGCTCACAGCATGGGGAATTTTGTACTGACGGAAGCGTTGAAGACCATCGATGATCGGCGGCCATCGGGCACGACGCAAAAACCGTTGTTCGATCAGGTCGCCCTCGCCGCTCCTGATATCGATTCGCGGGAATTTGTGGAACGCACGGGTGAGCGAATCCTTCCGTTCAGCCGGCGCTTCACGGTGTATGCATCGACGCACGATAAAGCACTTCGACTTTCGAAGGCGGTCAACGGATTTGAGCCGCTGGGTTTCCTGAATGAATACTCGCGCTTCGGCGCGAAAAAGCGACTTTTCGATCTGGTGGACGTTTCGCAACTGACAACCGGATGGTTCGACAGCGGTCACATCTATTATGGTGACATGCCGGAGATGATTTCAGACTTCAGTTTTCTCTTCCGAGGCGTTCAGGCCCGTTCACTCCAGCGCGGCCTGTCAGAAACTCCACCGATCTACAGAATTGCCCGACGCGTGCCGTAGTTCGACTGTCCAAGATTGGTTGAAAAAGGTGTCTGGAACTCTCCGGCATCAGGTTTTTTTGAAGGTTTCTGATGCCTCCAAAGTTCCAGACGCCTTTTTCAACGCATCCGATGGATCGGGTGGCCGGGGCTGGACTGAGCGGAGCGAAGGAAGCCCCGGGGTTTCGGGCTGGCGCCCTCCAACCCCGGCCACCCATCGATCCATGAGTGACAGTGCAACAGGGCGGTAGTCAGAATGGTTCGGCAATTCCTGCTGGAGATCAGAACGTCGTGATGCGGTGGTCGAGTTTCCCGTGGTATGAGGACGCCACGATGCGAATGTCGCTGTTGTGTGAGGCTGTCTTTCGTCGTAAAAAACGCGAATGACGTTTCTATCCGACACGAATTTCAGCCAGCGTACTTTAACCGCGCAAAGAATATTTGCGGCGCTACTGCTTGTCTGTGGGTTGAGTTCCCTGGCAGGCGACGCGTTCGCTGATGACGTGCAGATCGCGCGGGATGAACATCCTGCGTCAATCCTTCAACAGCCTCTCAGTTTTCAATCGTCACTGTACGGGACTCCGGATTTCCCGCATCCCGACGCGCCGTTCATCGAACGCTCCTTGATCGCTCGTGCGGAATCCGAATCAGATGACGTCAGGCAACCGTCAGCTATTCAGCTTGTATCCGCTGATTCAAATGTCACATTTTTGAGAGCTCGAAATCCCGGCAGTACGTCAATCGCGGCTGCGACCGAAGCGGCTGCGCTGCGGCACGTGCCACAGGAAAACTCTGTACCGCAACCGAGCGACACTCCACAGGCTGGAAACGTCGGGAATGTGATGGTGATTCCTGCGCAGGTCGCTCCGGGCCCGACCGCAGCCGTAAAACTACCAGTGCCGGCATTTCCCCCTGCTGAAGCTCAGACAAATGATGCGGCACCGGCCACAATTACATTGGAAATGATTACAGCGCAACGACTTGCGGCCGAACTGCTGCCGGATCTCAAAGACGATGTGAAAGCTCAGTTGACGAAACATTTTCAGCGCGCCGCCGAATCGATCAGCCAGAAAGCGGACATTGACAAGAGAATCGGGGAGTTGAAGGCGGAAAAAGAAAACGGCCCGTCGCTGATCGCCGAACATCGAGCGCTGCTGACTCAACCACCGCCTAAATCTGAGCCGGAGTATCCACCGGGAGCCACGGTTGCGGAGTTGGACCAGTTGCGTCTGGCCGATGAAGAGAAAGCGGCAGAGTCACGGCACCACATGGAGATGTGGGAGGCTAAAGCCAAGACAAGAGCTGAGAAAAAACCTCAGATGCCAGCGTTGATCGAAACCACACGGAAGCAACTGGAGGACGCAGAAAAAGCAGCAGCCGGTCCGGCTCCTGACGGGGAATTACCGGTTCTCGGGGCCGCACGTCGCCTCGATCAGGAATCTTACGTCCTGTGGCTTCGATCCCAACTGGAACTCTATCGCGTTGAGCAGATTCGTTACGAAGCGTTGAATGAACTATTTCCTCTGCAGCACGATGCACTGACACGGGCAAAGAACGCCATTGATAAGCGGATCGAGCTGTGGAAAACTGTCCTGGCAGATGCGCGCCGGGATGAGAGTGCACGCCAGGCACAGGAAGCCCGTGAAAAGCTCCGAAATGCGCACCCGACATTGCGCGATCTGGCTGAGAACAATTCGCGTCTGACTCTGCGTCGCAAGGCGTTGCAGGAATTTCTGCAGACCAAAGTCAAGGAACTGTCCGACGCGAATGCGACGCTTTCCGGTGTGGAACAAAAATTCAGGAACGTTACGGAAAAAGAAAAACGCGCGGGGCTGACAACGGCTGTCGGACTCCTGCTTCGCAGTCAGCGTTCGCATCTACCCGCCGCCCGTGGTTATCGTCGTCAACAGCAGGCTGCTGAGCAAGACATTGTTCGCCTGCAGACTGAACAGATGCCATTGGAAGATGAACGCAGTGAGCTCGGCGACATCGAAGCGCAGGTGGAAGCGTCACTCAGTCTGATTTCGGCTAACGACGCTGTCAATGATGAGTTACGTCAGATGACCGTCGAGCTGCTTTCCGATCGCCGCCAGTATCTGGACGACCTGTTGGCCGACTATGATTCATGTCTGCAGACGCTCGCCGAAACTGACGTGACCTGCCGTCGCCTCGAGACGACGATTTGCGATTACGAAAGTTACATTGATGAGCGTGTTCTCTGGATTCGCAGTGCTTCAGCCGTGGATTCCGGGTTGATTCAGAAGACGTGGGCATCAGTGCAGTCGTTTGCGACGCATCGTCAATGGAGGCCGCTGGTTAAGTTCATGGTGCATGACGCCCGGGTGTACTGGCCACTCTACGGATTATTTCTGATTGCATTTGGTCTGATTATTGGCTTGAGTCGTCGCATGCGCCGCTTTGTGGCTGAGCTGGGAGATACAGCGCAGAAGCAACTGGATTCAGGGATTCCATTGACGCTGCTGGCCACGGCTTTGACAGTGGTGATGGCCACGGCATGGCCCATGCTGCTGTGGTTCGTCGGATCGCGGTTGTCGTACGCCGACATGAATCTTGCCTCCGCCCTCAGTCTGGCGTTCCAGCTCTGTGCGACGGCCCTGTGGCTTGTCGATTCTTTTCGGAAGCTGTGTCGCAAGCGCGGCGTCGCAGAATCCTTTCTGGGATGGCCACAGTCGATTGTCCGCAGCCTGCATGCGAATCTGCTGCTCTACGTGGCCGGCGGTATTCCGCTCAGCTTTATCGTGGGAACTGCCAGTCGCCTGGATGACGGAACCAGTACTGATTCCGTGGGCCGCCTGGCGTTCGTAAGTTTCTGCCTGCTGTTGGCGGTGATGCTGCGTCGCATCGTGAGGCCTTCCGGAGCGATTATTGGCGACCTGTTGCGATCCAGTCCGGATTCAATGATGTATCGGCTTCGCTGGCTGTGGTATCCGCTGGCTGTCGGATCGCCACTGTGCCACGCAGTGCTGGCCCTGATGGGGTATCAGTACACAGCGGAGCAGTTGATGATTCGGCTGCAACTGACATTGGTGCTTTCCATCGTGCTGTTGATCATTTACACAATGCTGATGCAATGGATGCTGGCCGCGAAACGCAGTCTGGCGATGAAGCAGGCACGAGCCCGTCGAGCCGCAGCACTGGCTGCCGCGCAGCGCGAAACGGACGAAGACGGAATCACGCAGAGTCCGATTCCGGCCAATGAAGTCCCGCAGGTGAATCTCTCGCTGCTGAACCAACAGGTGCTGCGTCTGGTACACGGCTCAGCCTGTGTCCTGTTTGTCACCATCGGCTGGGGTATTTGGGGACAGGTTCTGCCAGCACTGCAGGTGTTCAGCAGGATTGAATTATGGTCAGTTGTCGTAGAAACGACACAACAGGCAGTTGCCGGTGTGGAAGGTGTCGCGGTTCAGGAAGTTACCCGGATCGAACCTGTGACACTGGGTCATCTGCTGTTTTCTGCCCTGGTGTTTTCTGTCGCGGTACTGGCCAGTCGAAATCTGCCCGGGCTTCTGGAACTGGCCGTGTTACAGCGACTGCCAATGGATCATGGTGGTCGCAACGCGATTACGACACTCTGTCGCTATGCGTTTATGCTGGCGGGAGGCATCGTGGCCTGCAATACAATCGGCATTCGCTGGGGCAGTGTTCAATGGCTGGTGGCCGCATTGACAGTGGGGTTGGGTTTTGGTCTGCAGGAAATCTTTGCCAACTTTGTGTCGGGGCTGATCATTCTGTTTGAACGCCCTGTTCGCATCGGAGATGTCGTAACCATCGACAGTGTGACGGGCTGTGTGTCGCGAATCCAGATTCGAGCCACGACGATCACCGATTGGGATCGCAGGGAGTACATTGTCCCCAACAAAGAATTTGTCACCGGAAAACTGCTCAATTGGACTTTGTCAGATAAGACAAACCGTATCGTGGTGAAGATCGGAGTTGCGTATGGCACAGATACCGAAAATGCGTTGGCGATGCTACAGCAGATTGCGGATGAACATCCATTGATCCTGAAAGATCCGCCGCCGCTGGTTGGCTTTGAAGGATTCGGCGAGAGTAGTCTGGATCTCGTGTTGCGTTGTTTCCTGCCAAATCTCGACAACCGTCTGAAAGTCACCACACAACTGCATGTGATGATCGATCGCCGGTTTAAAGAGGCTGGGGTTGAGATTGCGTTCCCGCAGCGGGATGTGCATGTCCGGTCGATGCCGACACAATCTGGACGGGCCGCCACTGTGCCACCCCCGTTCGTGGACGTGACGATTGAAACTCCGCCGCAGGATGTCCACCAGATCAAACGATCGGCATAGTGTACTCATCGGACGGATCGGTCCGATCTGACTGATAACAACGCATTGGTTGGCAGCAAACAGGCACAGTTTTCCCAGAAAATCGGGTGTTCGCCCTGGAAATCTCCCCTGAATACCCTGAAATCTTGTGGGAGTCCGGAAATGCGCCAGTCTGCCTGATCAGACGGGTTTACATGAAATCGCAAACCCGATATATCTTCCGCACGATTCGGGGACCGGAGCACAGCCTGTGTTGGAGCAGGCCACCGGAAGAGTTCCACGAAGGACCAGAGGTGGGTAGGAAACTCATCGTTGGTGTTTTGTTTCGCTGGAGGAATTTATCAGTGTCGATTGAAGAAAAAGTGATTGGTATCGTCAGCGATCAGCTCGACGTTCCGAAGGAAGAGATTTCTCGCGACAGCTCATTTGTCGATGATCTTAAAGCAGACTCATTGGATATCGTTGAACTTGTCATGGCTCTGGAAGATGAGTTTGACGTCAAGATTCCCGATGAGGACTATGACAAGATTAAGACGGTTGGGAACGCGATTACGTACATCGAAGGCAAGTCCTGATCCTGTCTGCTCGCACTCTCCGGATTGGCGGATCACTGCCAGCGTCTGATCTCCACAGGACGGCGTTTTGCGCTGTGCTGTCAGGCTTGATTCAGACAAGTCGCTGGCGCGGGATTTCCAGCCGGGGTTGCGAGTACTTTTTTTGCGTCACGGGCTGAATCATGTCACGTCGTCGGGTTGTAGTGACAGGTCTCGGCGTCGTCACCGCACTTGGCTGCGAACTGGACGATGTCTGGGAAGCTGTGTGTGCCGGACAAAGCGGCGTCGGGCTCATTCAACGGTTCGACTGCCGGGATTTCAAGGTTCGGATTGGCGGCGAAATCCGCAACTTCAATGCCAGCGAACATATTGCGTTCGACGCGAAGGACGAGCGGCGTATCGATCGTTTCTCGCAGTTTGCACTGGTCGCGGCGGACAAAGCGATTCAACAGGCGGCGATCGATTTCACACAGGGTGATCCGTATCGCTACGGCGTGCTGGTGGGAAGTGGTATCGGCGGACTGAACGAAATCGAATCGCAGCATTCGATGCTGTTCGATCGGGGCCCTGACCGGATCTCCCCGTTCATGATCCCGAAGCTGATCATTAACGCAGCCAGTGGTAATATCTCAGTGCGCTGGGGACTTCGCGGCCCGACGACCGCAGTCTGCACGGCGTGTGCGTCAGCGACAAATGCGATCGGTGATGCGTCGCGCATCATCCAGTTGGGTGTGGCCGATGTCATGATCGCGGGTGGATCGGAAGCCGGCGTCACGCCCATGGGCATTGCGGGATTCGCGCGGACAGGCGCTCTTTCGAAGCGCAATGATGCACCGCATCAGGCCAGCCGTCCGTTCGATCGTGATCGCGACGGATTTGTGCTGTCGGAGGGTGCTGGAATTCTGGTCCTGGAAGAGCGTGACTTTGCGCTGAAACGCGGTGCCACAATTCTGGGCGAAGTGCTGGGTTATGGACAATCCGCTGATGCGATTCATCTGACAGTACCCGATCCGAAAGGGGCGGGTGCCGCGTATGCGATGAACGCCGCACTGCGGGATGCCGGTGTGCGTGCGGACGAAATCGATTATATCAATGCGCATGGTACGGGCACGCCGCTCGGCGACATCGCCGAAACCAACGCGATCAGATCGGTATTCGGCAGTCATGCGGATGCGCTCGCGGTCTCCAGTACCAAAAGCCAGCTTGGCCATCTCATGGGAGCGTCCGGTGGAGTGGAATCGGCATTTTGCATCACGGCCATGCTGCGTCAGATCGCCCCTCCCACGATCAATCTTGATGAACCGGATCCACAGTGCGATCTTGATTATATCCCGAATCGACCTCGCCACATGCGGATTCGCAGAACCATGAAAAACAGTTTCGCGTTCGGGGGGCATAATGCGTGCCTGGTTTTCGGTGAGGCGTAGCCGTGATGCTTGAGGTCAACGAGCGAATTCAGATTCCTGACTCTGAATTCACGTTTGCGTTTTCGCGCAGCGGTGGTCCGGGAGGACAGAATGTCAACAAAGTCTGTTCCAAGGCGCTTTTGACATGGGACGCGACGCGGTCGCCGTCGATCCCGCAGGACGTTCGCGAACGTTTTATGATGCGTTATCGCCGCCGTATCAACAAAGAAGGCATGCTGCTGATCACCAGTCAGCGTTACCGTGATCAGGGACGAAACACGCAGGATTGCCTGCACAAACTTGTGGAATTGCTTTTGAGCGTCGCCATCACTCCGACAAAACGCAAAGCCAGCGCTCCGTCACGCGGAGCCAAACAACGTCGGCTGAATGATAAGCATGTCCGGTCAGACAGAAAGCAGTCTCGCCGCCGCCCGAATCCGGGTGATTGAGATTGAGAGCGCCGTCGTCCACGTAGCTCAGTCGCTCCATCGACTGAGATTCCCAGGTCACAATCTGTCTAATCCATCAATTGTGATTTATGGAATGCCTCCCCGACGGTGTAGCTTTTCGCACCGATGCATCCAGGGATGCGAGTCTCTCAAATCCACGCTCAACCGCCAGGTCTCCGCGTGCGATCATTACACCGCAGCACGGCGATTTCATCGCTGTCAGCAGCATTTTCGACAGGTTGTCGAAGCCTCGCCGGGTTTCTATTTTCAATACCATCTGTGCTCACCGATCCGGTCAAGTATCCTCATGAGTTTCTCACATCCCTGTGAAGAATTTGGTAACCGTTCACGACATTTCAAGAATGACAGTTCAAACCACAGATGGACACGGATGAACACAGATTGATTGTTGTTTTCTATCTGTGTGAATTTGTGTTTATCTGTGGTTGCTTGCCCAGATTTCGTTCTGAGTCGTGAACGGTTACAGAATTTGATCACCGCAGGAGCAGGATCGGAGCGATGTGTCGTCGAACGAAGACGGCGTTCGTGGAACCGAAGTGGCCACCGAAGTTCCAGCACTTGATCATGTTCGGTCGAAATCTGATCTGATGCAGCGGGTTCCATGGGCGGAAGCGTCGCCAGTCAATGATCCTGATGGCGTGAGGAAGCTGACCTGCGACCAGCCCTCGAGCGATACTGTCATTGATCGAACTGCAGCCTTCGATTCCCGGCAGAATGATGATGAGTCCATGCTCAAGTCGAGTTGTACCCGCCAGTGACCGATGAAAGCGCGCGGCCATGCTTCCGAAAAGAGCAAATCCCACGCGAAGCATTGAGCGGAAACCGAGTCCGAACATGGCTTTTCGATGCTGTGAACCGATGTCGCTCGCACTGGCATGCGACTGAGTGTTCAGTCCGGAAGTCGTTTCGGCCCGCATGATCATGTTGTTCGTCTCCGATCCTTAACAGGAACAGCTCTCTGCCAATGACTTACCCAACCAGCAGCAGGCTCAATTCGCTGATGAGCAGACCGAACAAAGCGCCGAGCACCACGTCAGTTGGATAGTGGAGTCCCAGCACAACGCGCGACATCGCGACCAGAATTGTAAATGTCAGCAGCAGAGGCAGCAGTGCCGGAAACCATGCGACTGCGATGATGGAAAACGATACCGAGTGCATCGTGTGGCCGGATGGAAAACTGAATTCATCGAGTGAGGTCGCTCCCTGCATGATCGCTTTATGCACCGCTCCTGGACGAGGTCGCTGCGTAACACCCTTCAGGGATTTATAGACGATCAATGTCGTCAGAGCAGTTAACCCCATGTGTAAGCCAGCCTGGATGCCGTAATGGCCATGAAGCAACGGCAGAGTGGCCATCATCGCGTACCAGAATTTGCCGTTTCCCAGACTACTGATGACTCGAAAAAACGGACACACTGTTCGCCATCGCGAAGTTTGATTTATCAGCAATGTGATCTCACGATCCCATTGCGCTACCTGATTTATGGCAGCCTGGCACCGACTGATCTTCACAGGCACTCCTTCCTGTTGAATATGGGGATCCAGTCCGTTGATCAGAACTTTCCGTCTTCTGTCTATTATCGACTCGTTCCGTTAAGCCAATGGCGCGGTTTGAATTCATTTACTGCGAAATTTGCGTTCAGAGATCTTCTTAAATGCCCGCATTGATCTGTGGCGGCACCAAAGCGGGCTGCTGTATCTGCTGATCGTCCGACATCCGGGGTGCGGTCAGACGAAACATCAGAACCAGCAGATTTGTCGCAAGGGCAGCCAATACTCCTGGTCGTCGTCTGGCGTTTTGCACAGCCCGACTTTCGGCGAACTCATCAATGATCTGCTGGTAATGAGAGCGAACTTCATTTCCGGAATTTTGCCATGTCCGGGTCTGCACGTAGGCCAGAGCCGCTGCAGACATCTGCTGGTGGCGTTTCGGAACCTCAAGTACCTCGCGGACATATCCTGCCGCCTCATCGGCATTTCGAGGACTAAACAGGAATCCGTCAATGCCGTGTTGAATCAGACTCGTTACGCCTCCCGCCTTCGCTGCGATGACCGGCAGTCCCGAAGCCATTGCCTCCAGAATGACATTGCCCATCGTTTCGGTCTCAGATGCGTACACGAAGGCATCTGCAGAGGCGTAGGCCGCAGCCAACTCTACGCCGCGCAGGTATCCGACGAATTGAGTCCTGTATTTCGCGAACCGTCGCTCCAGTTGTGCCCGCTGTGGCCCATCCCCGACGATTGCAAGAGTCGCTTCCGGGACACGCCTCAGAACCTCAGTCAGAAAGCTGACGTTCTTTTCACAGGCCAGACGAGAGACCGTCAGGAGTAGCGGTGATTCGTGATGATTTCCGCAGAGTCGCCTTCGCATAGCCGAGTTTCTTCGGTCAGGAGAATACAAGGCAGAATCAACTGCAGGCGGCCACAAGGCAACGCGTGCGAATCCTCGGCTGCGAAGGTCATCCGCCATGACCGACGACACTGTCAGATTTCGATCTGCCGTGTTGTGATAACTTCGCGTCAGCCACCACAGCAAGCGGGACAATGGCCGAAGACCTGAATACTGCTTAACAAATTCGCCGTAAAGCGTATGAAACGAAAACAGCACCGGAACTCTGAGATCACTGCGACTCAAAAGGTCGCAGCATTGAAATCCAAATGCGAAGGGATTGAGAAAGTGAACGACGTCCGGACGAAACGTCTTGAGTTCAAGAATAAATCGCTGATCAGGTCGACCGATCACATATTCCGGATAACTGGCACAGGGAAAACCGGGAAATTCAATCAATGGGACTGGTGAATTGCGAGGCTGGGAGACCTGCGGACAGACCACGATCACTTCATCACCGTTGTTCCGCAACTGCTGAATCAGGTTGAGCGTTCGCCCGACAACGCCGTCAATTTTTGGCAGATACACCTCGCAGATGATCGCAATTCGCATTCTGCAACTCCATTCGGGATCGATTACTTACAGTTTTCAATGAGCGCCGGGGAAATGGGCCTATGCTGGTCGACGCGCCAGCGCCAGGACGATGTTGTGATGATCCACAACAGGGAACACGAGTGTATTCAGAATGGCCTGCTGCCAAATCTTTGCTTTGTGAAGTCCGATTTCTTCGACAAACGGAGTCAGCCAGCCGCCGTGATAGGCAAAGTCCATGAACGTACGAAAGTCCGGAAACCGGAGCTCGGGTTCATACGTTTCCGAAGTCAGTATTTCGAATCCGTTCTTCTCAAGGACCTTCATCGGAGGCAGCAGGTCCGAAAGGAGGTCTTCTGCCTCCAGGTGATTGAGTGCCCGATCCAGCGAATTGCTGGTCGTGTTCTGAGGATCATGATCGTACTGGGCTGCAATAACATCGTCATACTGACGCTGAATGACCGCTGATTCCATCAGAGGCTGCCGATCCTGTAAGAGGCAATTGAGAATTGCGATTCTTCAACTCTAACTGACTATCTTGTGACGGATCGAAATTAAGAACGCGTGTAGAAGGTGTTCAATTTTGAAGAAGATTACTTCTTCGCAAATCATTCACGGAGACTTAACAAGAAGTTCCGAATTCACATCCACAGTTCGCCGCATGGATGAAGACTTCGACATCATTGTGATCGGAGGTGGCGCTGGAGGCGGAACTTTGGCAGCCCTTTGCGCGGCAGCCGGAAAGCGAGTCCTGCTGGCGGAACGTGGTGAGGCGATCGCCCCATCAGAATCGCTTGATCAAGCCAGGGTCCGCGGGCTGCACGATGAGGCATCGACACTGATTCAAAAGCAACCGTACGACGACCGCACGATTCAAATCAATGGCACTGCCGCGCGGCTTTACATGGGCGGCATTCTGGGTGGCGGCACTTCTGTCTACGGTGGGGCGAAGCGATATGTACTGTCAGCCGGGGCTATTGGTTCCTCGGCACTGCTCCTGAAGTCAGGGTTCGATCATCCACTGATTGGCCGGAACTACATGATGCATTATTCGCCGATTGCAATTGGCATTTTTGCTTGCAGGACCGGGGCAAGTCAGACATTCGTCAAGCAGGTCGGTTACTCCGACTACTACTTCGGAACCAAAGACCTTCCGGAGAAAATGGGCATCGTCCAGTCGCTGCCTGCTCCAGGTCCGCTGATGATGGCAAAATCCGGAATGAAACTGGTGCCACGCTGGATGCTCAACATGCTCCGCTCACGGATGTTGCCGCTGGTGGGGATCGTTGAAGACCTGCCGAACCCGGAAAATCGCGTGTCGCTCGATGAGGCAGGTTCTATCCGGTTGCGTCATCAGTTTTCAAACTACGATCGCCAGCGAGGTGCGGAGATGACACTTCAGATGTCACGGTTGCTGAAGAAAACGGGTGCTTTGCACTGCGTGACCGGGCTTGTCCCATCGCAGGAACATGTGGCTCATCAATGCGGAACAGTTCGCTTCGGCACATCAAGCGATCACGCTGCTGCCGATCCTGAGTGTCGCCTGTTTGGTCAGCCTGATCTTTTCGTGGCGGATGGAAGTTTCATGCCGAATTCATCGGGAGTTGGCCCATCCTTAACAATCATTGTCAATGCTATCCGCGTTGCGGAAATCGTGGCATCAGAAGTTTGAAGAATTTCATGCAGGTCAGATTTGAACAGATTCGACAGGCACGTCGAATTCATGGCGGAACTTTCAATATGCTCGGGGCAGCGATCGGAGTGCGTCTGTCTCGAATACCCATCCCCACTGCGGCGCTTCGCCGAAAGGTGTTTACGATGTTGTACGGAGGAAAATACGAGGCTCTTGATGAGGCTGAACTCGAAAAGCCGCTTGAGCTGTTTCGATCGATCAACGAATTGTTCACGCGCGGCGTGAAGCCTGAACTACGACCAATCCCCGAACGAACCGACCAGTTCCTGTCGCCGGTTGATGGCACTGTGCAGGACATTGGGCGCATCGAGCACGATACGGTGATGACAATCAAGGGAATTCCCTACACGCTGAATTCCCTGTGCCCCGAAACCGACACGAAACCCTTCAACGACGGACAATTTGCGATCCTGTTTCTCTCGCCGCGAGACTGCCACCGTGTCTTCACGCCGGCGGAAGGATTGCTGCAGCAACTCGTGCATGTGCCCGGCAATCGACTGCTCGTGCATCCGCCATATCAGAGACCCGAGTTTCCGGTGTTCTCTTTGAACGAGCGCCTTGTGATGCAGCTCGACACGCCACTCGGCAAATGTCTGCTCATCATGGTGGCCGGCTGGGGAGTCGGCCACATCACGCATCCGTTTCGGGTTTCACCTCGCTTCAGCCCACGTCGGGTTTCGGCGACGAAGTTGGAACCACCGCGCAAAATGGACCGCGCTGAGTGGATTGCAACGTTTGAACTTGGATCGACAGTGATCCTGATTACTGAGAAAGATTGCGCGTCACGGCCGTTGTGTGAGCGAGACCAGAAAGTTCAATTTGGCGAACCGCTCTTCGACACGAATCCGAATTCCAGCCATGAGGAGCCGTTGTATGAGAACGGTGTCATCTGAACATGAAAACGTTGCGGTGCAGACTTCACTGACGGAGCCAAAACCGCCGCGTCGCGCTGTCCAAAGAATTCTGGATTGCACGAACGGGATTGGGGCGGACTATGGGAAGTTTCTGGAATCCAGGTTGTGCAGTTTCGAACAAATCGATTTATTGGAATCTGATGAATCGACGTCGTTACACTCCGTTGAGAACCCTGTGATCGTTGTCTTCCTCGAAGAAGAAATGTCTTCGCGGACATTGAGGGCATTTCGATGGATCGTGAATGCAGCTCATGAAAGGCCAGTCAGATGTGTTGTTGTCATCCAAAGCGTATCGCTGCACTTCAGAGATCCGAACGCGATCGCGTTTGCGAATGTTCTGCATGACAACCTGAAGTCACATGTGTCCAGTCTCACGATTATTCGCACTGGGTTTATAGTCAATCTGTCGTCGGCAACATCGTTATGGTTCAGGCGTCTCAGCGGCCTGTGTCGATTGTTGCCATCACGGATGACGAGCACGTTCATTGACGGTGCGAGACTATTCTCGATTATTGACGAAGAGGTGGAGCAGCATCAGGACTCATGGGAATCCGCTGTGCCAGCGACCGAAATTGGTCTCCGCGACATCACGATTCTGGGACAACGCCGCCCGTGGCGCGATGTTGCCGCAGAGTTTCAATCAAGTGGTGTCGTGCAAACGGCCTTACAGCTTCCAGGTGCCGTGATTTGGTGGCTCGGAATTCCCTGGCTGTTTTTCTGGGCAGTTGTGCTTGCCGGGAGGATTGTACCATCGCTGAGGCAGTTTCATTTTCAGACGCTGAAGCCACGCTCAGTCCGTGAGTTGATCAGCCTTTACAATCGACACAATTGCAGCCATGTTCAGATCGCGGGCTACAACAACGGAGTCAATCATTTTGGTTGGAAGTATCCGGACAAGACCGTTGTGCTGACGACGTCGATACCGGGCGACGTTCGTCTTTCAACGCTCCGTAGCCCGACTCTCCAGCGTCCGGAACCGCCGGATGCGACGGGTTCGACACTGGAGGGTCTGGCTACGTTTGTCACGGTCAATTCCGGCCTGACTCTTAATCACTGCATTCAGGAACTGAACAAGGTTGACCGAGAGTTTTACGTCGTCCCGAATTATTCATGGATCAGCATGGGAACTTTGTTCTTCGTACCGGTTCATGGTTCGGGCAGCCGTGTCTCGACGCTCGGTGACACGATCGAGCATGTTCAGCTCTATGACGGCGACAATGAACGATACGTGGAAGCTCATCGCGGCGACGAAGTTTTTCGAGACGCAATGTACGACATGAAACGCCACTGGCTGCTTCTGAATCTGACCCTGCAGGTCAAATCGAAATCAAAATACTTCGTGCGCCGTTCGAAAATGGAAAATCCATCGGCGGAAGACATCCAGAATCTGTTCAACGATCCTGAAGCATCGAACGTCGAGATCCGGAAGAATCAGGCCACCAGCACTGCGATCGATGTGAGTCATTACTACATCGAAACGAACGCAGGTGGCAGCGACACGATGGAAATGCCACGTGACGGCATTGGCCGAATCTGGGATCGACTCGAGGCGACGTCGGTTGTCTCGACACTGTTTCACTGGTTCGTGCGAACCTTCGCCTTCCATGTGGAATTGTTTCTGAATTCCGAGGAGTTTGCGATCTTCTGGCAGCATCATCGATCGCTGCCAGTGTCAAAAATTCAACTCCGCCGGGTTCTGAAAGATGGCCTCACCCATTCGGCTTGTGAGCATAACGACTGCATTTCCGCTGACCTGTTTATGACTCGGAGAAATCGAGATGTCTTCTGCAGATTTGTTGCCACGCACCTCCCGAATGTCCGCTCCAATCCCGGCAAGCAGAGTCTCTGATGCGACGATTTCAGAGCACGATTCAGTTCTGCAGACCTGTGATCGCATCGTTCGCCTGAAGATTCCGAACCTGCTTCGACTGTATCTGAATCCCTTCGTCGCGCAGACGTGTGTGGCGTTGAATGCCATCGTGCATTCACTCTGGCCGAAAACGAAATCGCACGGGTCGTACCCCTCATTTCTCGCAAATTCCGGCGAAGAAGCACTCAGCGGTGCTATCAAACTGGCTCGATACACGCAGCATAAGCGTGCCGAAAAGAAGCCATTGTCAGGGGACGCTCTGAAACAATCGACGCGCGTCTTACTGGTCGATGATGGCAACTGGTTTGACGATTTTGCGTGGACCACTTTTGACGAGCATGCATCAGAAGTATCGAGCAACCAATGTCGCGTTGAGTTCATTCCCGACGTGGTCTCATTGACGACCTCCGAGTTCGTGACGCATTGCGGATCGCAGGAGAGCTTCACGGGCATTGTCGTGCTTTCGCCGACGGCGATCTGGTGCGAAGCACGGTACGACGTCCAGCCCGAAGCGATGCGAACTGCGATCCGAAAAATTCTTGCCGGCGACTCCGGAGTGCTGATTACATGCATGAACACAGAACGCTTCCTTGC
>JAYSPO010000144.1:0-1295 GCA_043722015.1 Candidatus Kuenenia sp.
ACGGCCTCAACGTTGATGATCGATTCCGCCAGATCGGTCAACTTCTTGTCTGTTGAGCCTTCTTCATCCAGAGTCGTCTGCAGCAAATCGGCCGCTTCATCATGGCCAAGCAGACGCGCAAATGTCCGTACACAACCGTATCCGGCCATTTCGTAGTGCTCAACCCGCTGCGCCGCAGCAATCAACGCTGCGTCTTTCACGCATGGATCTGCGTCTTCAGAGATGGCTTCAGCCCCCTCTTCCAGCAACCCTGCCATGGCCTTGCAGGTCTTCCCTTTTGGACTAATTTCCAGTTCGGTGAAAATCGTTTCCAGACGTTCAATCTGGCCCTTTGTTTCTTCCAGATGTTCAGTAAACGCTTCTGCAAGTTGTGGTGCAGTGGCGGCCTTTGCCATCTTTGGCAATGCCTTCAACAGTTGGTTCTCTGCGTTGTAAAGATCTTTCAATTGATCGACGTAAAGATCTTGCAGTGTCCTGAGTTTCATAGAGGTCTCCGTTGTTAAGATGTCATAAATGGAATGTGGAGAAAGTAGAAGGGCTGGCTCACAGCCTTCCTGTGCGATTCAGCTCGACTACATGCTGGGTGGAATGGATTTCTTAGCCCGGTTTAAGCGAAGTACTCTTGCCGGAACACATTTCCTGCAGCACGACAATCGCTCAAGGTTTACTGAAGCGGATTTTGCGGCCACTGGATTCGCTGCTTCTGAGGCTAAGCATCTTGTGTGCCACTCCGCAAGTTGCATGCTTGCCGAGCAAACGGCAGCAAATCGCTGATGGACTACGGCGCGAGGCTGGTTCTTCGGCAGCGAAACGATCGAACTGAACGTTGAGCGTTCGATTGGAACGAGCCTGATCCGGCTGGGCCATGCCGGATGGAGCGAACACTTGCAGAATAATTGCGGTCATGTCACCAAATCTGCTGAGTCCCGCGTTCCAGACTATTCGTGTCGCCGCTGAAATTCAAATCTGCCAGATTGGACCATGGCGTTGTAATCACTCTTCGCCAGCATTTGACTTGCAGTTCCAGAGCCAAGTCGTGCCCGAAGACAAAAACCACCGAAAAAGCTAACAGTTCGGCGTTAACGACCGACGCGGGAATCGGCACACCTGACATGCATCGGTCCGACATGCCGGAGAGTTTCAGACACCTTTTTCAACCAATCTGGGACAGTTTTCAACCAATCTGGGACAGTCGAACTAGTGCTTTGTCAAATCTTAATCTTCGGGTGGCCGGGGTTGGAGGGCGATAGCCCGAAACCCCGGGGCTTCCTTCGCTCCGCTCAGTCCAGCCCCGG
>JAYSPO010000145.1:0-2440 GCA_043722015.1 Candidatus Kuenenia sp.
ATGCGTCCAAATCCGTTAATACCGAGCTTAATCATGGAAATGCCATACTGTTTGAGACTTGTGACCGAAAGGAACAAGCCTTCAATCTAGCGACCCACGCCGCAAGCGCCAATCGCGGATGCAGGCAGCATCGCCTGCGTCCCAGAAATGCAGCAAGACGAATCAAAAGCGGGTGAAAACCTGGGAATCCAGTGCTTTGTCACTGATGGATTGATGGGTGGCCGGGGTTGGAGGGCGTTAGCCCGAAACCCCGGGGCTTCCTTCGCTCCGCTCGGTCCAGCCCCGGCCACCCGATCCATCAAAGCAAGAGTGCCAGAGCACTACGGCGATTGCTGCATGTGACAAAGACGCATCTTACTTATCCCCGGCCAGTTGCTTCATGGCGGCGCGATCTTCGGGTGATAACAGGTACGGTGGCAGCAACAGCGAATCGAGCTTGGGCACCAGTGTCTCGATCCCGACAGGCTCAGTCAGAAACCAGATTCCGGGATGGATCTCGCTGAGGTTGGAAACTCGGGCGGCAAATCGATCGGGGCCGATCACGACGATCGGAACGTCGCGCGTTCGCACATCGGATCGAAGATTGGCCAGTGTCGTCGCCAGTGGCCAGCCAGCGGATTCTGCATCGACCAGAATCAGCTCACAATTCATCTGCCGAACAGCAGCATCAAATCCATCCTGACCTGTCTGACTCACAGCGACAGAAAAACCTGCGTCCTCAAGTGCCACGTCGAGATTACGCAATGATTGATCGTTCGAATCCACAACCACAGCTTCCGGTTTCAGACTTCCTTCACGAACAGAGCTGAGCGTACGTTTAACTGCCGGAGAGCTGATGTCGGTCTGCGCGACGTTGATCGCCACATCGCACGCCAGCAGCCGAATTCGAGGATCAGGAGAATTCACTGCGATCTTTAAGACACTTTCGACAGGTTCTCGTGATTCAGCGGTGATCGCTGTGTAATCGCTGATTTTCATTCCACGCAACAGTTCGATCGCTGCGTGCGCTTCATCGATCTCGAGTGCGGCGACGAGAGCTGCTGCCAGATCAGGCAACGCCTGACCAACAGCGACTGACGCAGCCGCAGCCATTGACGAATCCATCACGGCCGATTTCGCCACCAACAGCAAGCTGGATGCACGGCTGTTTGACGCATTTAGGGCGACGGCATCGGTCAGATAGAGAGTCGCATCGCTCAGGAACTCTGCCCGACGATCGCGGCCCGTTTGTTCCTGGATCACTGCTGGTTCACGAACGAGCGTGAATCGCCCGGCGGCTGATTTCAGCAGATCCGCACCGCGCTGCGTCAGCAGTTCACTGGCATCGGCTGCGGTTGCCGCCGTCAGACTTCCCCTGGATAATCTTTCAACCGCGTTCGCCGCCGCTTCACGAGTTGCGGCATCACTCTCCTGATCGAACTGCCAGCGCAGGAGTCCCGGTGCAATGTTCGGATCTCCGGTGCCTGAAAGCAATTGCACAATCCGAAATCTTCCCGTCGGACTTGCGAGACTCAGTTCCGTCATCAATCCGTGTCTCATCTCTCGCGCATGAGTTTTCAGGAGCTGATCAGCCACTTTGCCGGCGGGCGTATTGAGATCTGCAGCGAGCAGTGCGGCGGCAGAACCATTTCCGCTGGCCACCAGGGTCACGGCCGCTTGTGTTGCGGCATCGCCTGGCGTCGCCAGAGCCTGAATCAATTCCTGCAGCTGCGTGGACGAAAGCGGTTGCGGCTTTGAAGCTGCGTTGACGGCCAGTAACAACTCCCGCGCCTCGGGCTGCAGTTTTCTGTCACCACTCAATGCCAGAAACGGACCGGCCCCCGCGCGCTGCCGCAGCGCTCGCAATTCGGCCTCGCCAAGTCGCTGATCCAGCAGTTTGCGGAGGAATTTTCGGGCGTCATCCTGACGATTGAGTTTTTGCGTGATGATCGCGGCTTCCAGAATGCCATCCGGTGTTCCAGGTGGAAACTGAAACAGATCGCCGGCAATCGCGGCCTGTGCCGCAGGTTCGTCCAGTGCCACCGCTTCTGACGAAAATCCAATCAGACCCGCCGCCGCCATGGCCGTCAGCGAGCAGCATACGGATCGGACAAGGCGACTTTGTCGCGGAAACAGCGGCATCATGGAATCCAATCCTGTGAAAACTTGAAAGTCAGGCCGCCCCAGTCAGGCACCACGCTCATTGTGTGACTACGACCAACGCCAGCGGCAAACGGCATTTTATCTTGCAGCATCACAGAGTGCCAGCAGATTTCCGCCTGGACGTGTCTTAAGCTTGCAGCTTAAGATGAAAGGACAACGACAAGCTGGAAGCTTACCCCAATTTCTGATTTGAACACAGACTAGTGCTTTGTCAAATCTTAATCTTCGGGTGGCCGGGGTTGGAGGGCGATAGCCCGAAACCCCGGGGCTTCCTTCGCTCCGCTCAGTCCAGCCCCGG
>JAYSPO010000146.1:0-2857 GCA_043722015.1 Candidatus Kuenenia sp.
CCGGGGCTGGACTGAGCGGAGCGAAGGAAGCCCCGGGGTTTCGGGCTATCGCCCTCCAACCCCGGCCACCCGAAGATTAAGATTTGACAAAGCACTAGCGCCTTCGGCAATTTTTGCGGTCCGGATGTTCAAATCCGGCTCGTAATGACATGATTCCGTCGTACAACAGAACAGTCTCAGGCAAGGGCGTTGCAATCCGTGCGTTCGCGCGGATCGGATAGTACTTGACTCAGTGAAACACGGCGATCAGGAATCCCCTATGACAAACTCTTCCGGCAGCAAATGGGAACCACAGCCCGCCGGTGCAGCATGGATTGCAAAGCAACTGGACAGATTTCGCAGCTTGCATTCGGATGTGATGCCCTTTGATGGGTTGCTGCGTGAACGAACCGGCACACGCATCATTGACTGGATCGATCATCTGCATCTGGCGTCTGTTGATGGCATTGAAGCCGCTGGATTTGTGAAAGCGGGCGACGGCTGGTACGAACATCCCGGTGCACTGCTTCCTGTGGTTAGACAGAGATCTCGCGAACGGATGATGCTGCGTGTTGATTCCGTGAGCGATTTCTACGTAGCGAATTGTCATCGCTTTTCGATCAATGTCACAGGCACACCATTCGACCTGCGGCGTGAAGCCATCCTGTACCACGCCAATTCGCCGGTGGAATTCGGCATGATCGAACGGAATGGCTGCAGTATTCGCACGGATGTTCAACCATTAACCGATCGTCAAAAAATCGAATCGCAGGCCATCCGTGAGTTGCTCCGGCATCGGCAGCGAGATTTCGATAACGTAATGGCAGCGTATGATTCGGTGCAACAGGTTGTCGGGCAGGCGATCGAAACTGTTGGTCGCGACGTCGCGTGTCATCTGTTCTTCGAAGCTGAGCGTGCGTATTGGCAGGGGCGCAATCGTGCCGGTCAGGTTCAGTTTATGCGACAGTCGTCGATCGGCGTTGGCTGGGGAAATCACGATCACCATACCTACCGCAGCAGTCGAGTCTGCTTCTCACGACTCATCACGCTGCTGGAGACGCTGGGATTCATATGTCGCGAACGATTCTATGCCGGCCTTGAAGCTGGCTGGGGGGCTCAAGTGATTGAACACCCAACCTGTGGCGTCGTGATCTTCGCCGACGTGGATCTCAGTCCGGATGAAATCGCGAACGACTTTTCGCACCACCCCCTGGAACGTAGTCCCCGCCTGGGCACAATCGGACTCTGGTGCGCACTGCATGGAGAAGCTATGTTCGAAGCGGGAATGCATCATCTGGAATGTCAGTTTGATTTCGATGGGGCTCGAAGACAATTGCAAGAGTTCGGTGTGAAAAGCATGAAGCCGTTTACGGATTTTCCGTTCCTGCGTCAGTGCTTTACGGAAGGCGAAAGCTGGAAGGTCCGTCCGGATCGCATCGCTGGAGCCGAACGCGAGGGCTGGATCACTCGAGAGCAGGCAGCGCGGTTCGCTGCCGAAGGTGCCGTTGGGTCCCATCTGGAGATTTTGGAACGGAATGACGGCTATCGCGGGTTCAATCAGACGGGAATCAATGAGATCATTCGAAAGACGGACCCAAGGTTTCTGGTTGTTGAGGGATAATCATATGCATCCGGATCAGGTTGGCCCCTATCGCATCGAACGCAAGATCGGCGCGGGCGGCATGGGCAATGTCTATCTGGGAGTTCACAAAGTCACGGGAAAAACGGCGGCGGTCAAAGTTCTGCCGCCGTCGATGGCTCGAGAAGATGGTTTCGTTCAGCGGTTTCGCCGTGAAATCGAATCACTCAGGAAGTTGTCGAATCGGAATATCATCGAGCTCTACGAAGATGGTACGACCGATGATGCCACATTCTGGTATTCCATGGAATACATTGATGGCTCGACGCTGACGACTGAGATTACGGATCGCAAACGCCTGCCATGGAAGGAAGTGCTTGAGTTTGCTCTGCAGATTTCCGCAGCACTCAAGGCTGCGCATGACGCCGGGATTGTGCATCGGGACATCAAGCCGTCCAATCTGCTGCTCACCAAAGATCGCGTCATTAAATTGACAGACTTTGGTGTTGCAAGTCTCTTTGCCACGTCGCGACTCACGCGCACCGGCGGCATCGTCGGCACCGCCGAATACATGTCTCCCGAACAGGCCCGTGGACAACGTGCGGCAAAGCGGAGCGATTTGTATTCTCTGGGTGCTGTGATGTATGCGATGCTCACGGGGCGACCACCGTTTACCGGCCCGACTGCCAACGACATTCTGCAGAAACATCAATTCGCTCACTTTGATAAACCCAGTCGATACGTTCCCGACATCCCGCGTCTATTGGAAGATCTCGTGTGTCAGTTGCTGGAAAAAGACCCGGCAAAGCGACCGCATGACGCGCTGGTGCTCATGAAACGACTGGAACAAATCCGTGCGCGGCTGCAGTTTCAGGAAGACAATGCTGAATCCCCGACGATGGAACGTCCTGGCCCTGACGCAACGCTGCAGGCTGATGTTCACGAAGCCCCGACGCCATCTGGTCAGCCCGGTCCCGCGACGATGGTTCGTAACGTCATGCGTGACGAAGCGACGGCCGCTCTGGTCAAGTCGCCCATCGCTCGTTTCTTTGACAATATCTTTGTGCTGCTCACGTTATTTGCGTTGATCATCGTCGTGGGAATCTGGCTGGGTCGGCGACCAAAGATCGATCCGGCCCAGAATCTGAATTCCGCGCGGACAATTCTGAATCAACCGGCCAGTCCGGCGTGGATGCACGCAAGGGATGAATATCTGCAGCCCCTGCTGAGCGACAAACTGCTGCCGGAATCCGAAGCTGAAATCCGTGGCCTGATCGACAAGGCAGACCAGTACGAATT
>JAYSPO010000147.1:0-5724 GCA_043722015.1 Candidatus Kuenenia sp.
ATGCAGGATCTCAATTCCGGATTTTCAGCGAGAATCACTGCAGACCTGCAGTCCCTGTGTGTGCGAAACCTGGTTGAAAAATCAACGTTTCTGTCGGAACGGCGCCTGCCGTCGTGCCAATCAGAAGTCCTCAGCACGGCAGTACTGGAGCGGCGTTTACCGTTGGATACAGATTTCCATCCGTCATTATTTTCCACGCGGTGTGAATTGACAATGGCGAGCGGCTGGGCGTGAGCCCTCCGTGGCCCGCGCATGAACACACGGAGGTCTGACGCCCAGCCGCTCGCCGCTGCCTCATTCCTGGCCGCGTAAAGAATATTCTCCATCCGCTGCCCCCTTTCCGCATCGCTTGAAAGTGAACAACATGAGCGATCAACGAGTTTCCGGTCGTGAATCTGGGACAGTCGAATTACCTTGAACCAGATTATTAGTTCGCAGTCCATGTTAAGGTTTTGGAGGCAGCGGTGTCTCGAGTTGAGTTGCCAACGCGGCATGTTGCTGAGCAAGGTCCTTCATTCCCAGATTTTGGTAGGCTTCTGCCAAACCTTGATGCACGCTGGGTTCAGAGGCAAACCGTGTAAGGGACACCTGAAAATCATCGACAGCCTCCTTCCAGCGACCCATCTTCAGAAATACGTGCCCGCGAGTATCGATATACGCTGGCTCATCAGGAAACTTTGCAATCACTGCGGCAATCAGAGCCATTGCCCGTTCGGGTTCTGGTTTTTCACAGTGGACAAGATGCCAGGCAAGATTGTTGGCAACCACCGGCGCTTCCGGCAGCAGGCGTAACGCCTGTTCAAGGTGAAAGCCGGCTTGAAGCTGGTCACCAGATTTTTGCAGCGATGTACCCAGCAGTAAATGGCTGATGCCTAGTGCCCTGCCATGGACAATGTTTTCAGTGAGAAACTTCCGAGCATCATCGGCCGCTTCATCATCCAGAGAAACAATCTCCATCATCCGATTAAAAACCATGCGGTCGTCTGGATTCTGGCCCATGGCGGCCGCTAGGAGTTGAAAAACGACGATGCGTTTCCTGGCTTCATCGCCCGGGCCTTCGAGAATTTTTTCCGCCTGCATCAGATAGACTCTTGCCATGGCAGCCTTTAAGCTCAGATCGGACGGCACGAGAGCCAGTCCATCGGCCAGAACCCTGGTGGCCTCTTCGAATCGCTCCAGAATCAGCAATGCTTCCGCCCACTCGAGTCGCGACTGTAAATTCTCTGGTTCATTTCGAACGGCATCAGCGGCTTCTTTTTCAGCAGTCGTGGCACTTGATTTTCCAATAGTGACCTCTCCGGTCAGGATACAGGCTTTCGCATACATCAAACGAAGGTGAGGGCTCTCGCGGGCCGCAACTGCCAGATACCGGACTGCGCTGTCCATTAAGCCACGTTGAAAATACAGTTCGCCGAGAAGCGCGTTTGCAGCGAGATTGTCGGGGTCCAGTTGCAGCGTGAATCGCAGGTGTTTTTCCGCAGAGATCCGCTGGTCTTCGGTGACGGGGCTCTCCGACAGGGCATTCGCTGCTTTCCAAAGGTGGGCGCGGGCAAACGTGGCATGATCGTCAGGAGCGAGCCGTGCAAGGACCGCTGCCTTTCGAGTCTCATCTCCGGATTTTTCCGCAGCCTGCGCGAGTTCAAAAAGGGAATCGTAATCACGGATACCCAGTTCAATCGATCTTTCGAAGCAAAGGCGCGCCCGGCCCCAATCGCTGGAATTCATGGCCGACTTTCCGGCCGAATTGTACAGAAGTGCAAGCTCAGATCGGCTGTTGGCCGCCGTATAGACAGCAAACCAGACACTCACCCCAATCACGGAGAGTGCGGGCAACCCCCACAGCAGAGACCTCCACGCCCTGGACTTCCACCACGCCGCGACCCCTGCGACAGCGTAGCCAAGCATCTTCCAGACGAAGCGAATTGGACTTACCAACACGTTCCAAACAGCAACCAGCGGATGACGCTTGCCAAGTTTACTTGCGGGGAACAACCGGCGATTCAGTTTTCGAAACAAATTTTTCATGGCTTTGCCTCCGTCCCTGACAGAACCGTCTGAGATTTCACTACTTCCGCAACAAGGACGCTCCGGAGTTCCAGAAATAATCGCAGAATCTCATGTCTGTCTTCAGTGGTGAGAGGATCCACACTGTCTGCAATCAGGTGTACGTTAATGTAAGGCGGGCTTAACGGCGTACCAGATTCCAGGACCTCCTGCTGAGCCCCAAAATTTCGGAATCGATCAGCGACGCGCTTCTCAGAATCCCCGCGAACGACATCCTTGATCAATGCCGTGATGTTGCCCTTCAGGTCACAACTGCTGAAAACCAGAAATGCGTCGCCATAAAACTCTCGGTGAAGTTCCGCAGATGCCACCGGTGCGACGGAGTCCACTACGTTCAGCAATCTCCGAATTTCGTCCAGATCCCAGATTTTTTGCTGTTCAACCTTCCATCCGACAAGCTCATAACACTGACACAGGTCCTTCGGCCCCTCATAGGGGTAATCGAGGGACACATGAACTGTCATAGAGTCCTTCGTAAACGTCCAGCGCTGACTTGATTTTCCGAACGGATCTTCGTCCACACGATCAATCGTCTGAAAATCTGTCCGGGTGAAACCGTGGACGTCCGATGGGAAAACGTCCTCGGACAAACGTGCCAGTGAAAACTCATCTTCAAACGCCGCCATGAAATTCGGAGAGTCAGACGGAAGACGGGTGAGTTGATACACTCCAAGTACCGGGAACAGGATTGCGACTGACAGCCACGCGCCGCGGATTCCGGGAGATGCCTCAGTGTTCCGATCGGAAGGCTTACGAAGTTTTTCGGTTCTGAGTTTCCGTTTTGGGAAGAGATTTTGGAGCCATAGCAAAGGAGTCCTGGGTAAGAGAAAAAGCAACAGCTGATCCATCGAGAGAATCAAGCCTGCGGAAACGCAGAACAGGGCTGCACCCAGCATCGTATGACTAGCACCTTCACTCCAATCCCACCCGAATCTCCAGGCGACAGCGACACTGGCAATCCGAGTGATGTTTTCCACCAGGACCAGTCCAAACGTACTCAGGAGCAGCATCACCGAGTGGAAGGCGGTCCTCCGCGTATACGTTGCCAGAAAAAGGGCCATTGCGAGCAACACATAAAGGGAATGAATTCCGCTGCAGGCATCCGCCACAAAAAGCGGTTTTCCTGGCAATTCAATCACATTCGCAAACGCCCCGTGAAGCACTCCAATCTGATCAAGGACAGCGCTGGTCGCCCGACAGGTAACCGTTCTGAGCCGCACAATGAGGTCTTCGTCCATCCCAAACGGCAGTGGAATCAGAATCACGGAAAACACACACATCGGATACCATGTTTTCAGGAGCGGCCAACCTCCATAAAACAGGAAAACCGCCGGGAGACAAATTACGGCGCTGACGGCAGCAATCCAGGGCGACCAGGCCCAGGCGGCAAAAGCAAGCCCTGCGAGTGAAAGGGCCAACATGATCAGTGAGCCGAACACCGTGATTGTTGTTCGCTTACCAAATTCCGCTTCCGGGAGTGAAGCGTATAAAAGTCCGGCGGCGACCGGAAACAGAAACAGAAACTGATAGTGCGGACGCTCAAGCAAACCCGTGACATGCCAATACAGTAACGGCAAATACCCGAGACCAATCAGCACGGGCCATAGCCGCCTGCCTGATTCAGCTGTCCCGGCAGCATTCGATGTCTGTTGGTTTTCGACCATAATTGACTACTCATATCTGCAAAAACATAAAACAAAACCGGGACAGGCACCCTCGCTTGTCAGTTTATCCGGCGTTTTCTGATCTGCCACGGGAGCCAGTCCCGGTTTTGTTAGGCGTTCTTATTCGGGATTCGACGATCGCTTGCGAAATTGTGCAGGAAAATCGCTCCGATGACGGTTGATGAGCAGTCCGCCAATGGCGATCGCATCCATATCCGTTCTCAGAAAACAACTGATCGCTTCCGCAGGCGTCCGTACGATGGGCTCGTTTTCATTCAGAGAAGTGTTCAGGACAATCGGCACGCCGGTTTTTTCGAAGAACCGACTGATCAATCGGTGGTAGAGCGGGTTTGTTTTCTTTGAAACGGTTTGCAAGCGCCCACTGCCGTCCACATGAGTCACAGCGGGAATGATGGCGTGTTTCTCTTTTCGGATCGGAAACACTTTCTCCATATAGGGCGTGGACTCATTGATCTCGAACCATTCGCCCACCTGCTCTTCGAGAATACTAGGTGCAAACGGTCGAAACTTCTCGCGGAATTTGATCCTCAGATTGATGATGTCCCGCATGTCCGTCCGTCGCGGGTCCGCCAGCAGAGTTCGGTTACCCAGAGCCCGCGCACCGAATTCCATTTCCCCTTGAAACCAGCCGACGACTTTTCCGTCCAGCATCAGGTCCGTGGTCCGATCAACGAGCGTTGCCTGGTCAAGTTGTTCAAATGGTACACCAGCCGCATTTGCTGCCTCAATTGCTTCGGCGTCAGTTGAACTGCATCCCCAATACGCATGATCCTGCACAAAGGTTCGAGGTTTTTTGAGCAGATGATTCCAAACGTAGAAGGCCGCTCCGAAGGATGTCCCGTTGTCCGCTGCCCCGGCAGGGATGTAAACATTCTTAAAAGGCGTCTGAGTCGTAATTTTTCCGTTGGCCACGGAATTCATAGCCACGCCGCCCGTCATGCAAAGGTTGTCGCAACCGGTCTTCTTGTGCAGCCGATTCAAAAGGTGCATAATGATTTCTTCAGTGACCACCTGAAGTGACTTGGCGATGTTGTCATGCCGAGACGTCATTGGCTCTTTTCGATCTCGCACCGGTCCCAGGTCTTTGACCAGCTTCTGGCTATAGAACGGTTCGATGACGGGAGCCCCGTCATTCCACGCCATCCGGACACCCTTGGTGTGATGCGTGAAGTAGTCGAGATTCAGCTCAAACGTATCTCCTTTTGGGCGAATCATCTGCCGAAAAAAATCGGCAAACTCCGGCTGACCGTACGGTGCCAATCCCATCACCTTGTACTCGTCACCGTAGTACGGGAAACCCAAATACATGGTAATCGCGGTATACAGAAACCCGATCGAATGCGGAAAGTAGACTCGATCGAATTCTTTCCAGTCCGTACCCTGAGCATGTGCCGTGAGCGTGCTGGTGAAGTCACCCATGCCGTCCACCGACAGCACCGACGCTTCTTCAAACGGCGAAATCAGGAATCCCGCTGCCACATGCGTCTGATGATGTTCAATCCGATGGAACTGAGCTTTCAATGCAGACTGTTCAGCGCCGACTGCCTGGGCGAACTGGGCCTCAAGCCCCAGGGTCTTGCCCTGTCGTTTGAGTCGATCGAGGATCGCCGAGGGCGACGGCCAGTGCTTGGCGACAAATCCAATTCGTTTAGAGAGATTGGCTTTCGGATTGAACGATATGGCGACATGGTCAATATCCGATGCCGTCAGCCCGGCCTTCTGAAGGCACCAGCGAATGGACTCAGCGGGAAATCCGGCCCAGTGTTTAATGCGATTGAAGCGTTCTTCTTCAACGGCCGCCACCAGTTGCCCATTGATCACCAATGCTGCAGATGCATCTCCATGGAAGGCATTGATTCCCAGAATATTCATGCACATGAGTCCTGATCGCGTGAAAGTCCTGACGAGGGCTCAGAAAAGGGGTCCTTTTCTGAGCCCGAATAGCCAAATGGCCCGAAGGGTGCTGCGCACTATT
>JAYSPO010000148.1:0-1183 GCA_043722015.1 Candidatus Kuenenia sp.
CATAAGATGACTGTGTTTGACAACCTTCCGGAGTCGGAGTGCATTCATCGCACAACCTCATTTGTTGTCATTCGTGACCGATTTCCAGTGAGCATTGGCCACAGCCTCGTGATCGCACTTCGTCAGACCGCGGTGACCTTCTTCGATCTAACAGAGTCGGAAAGACAGGAGTTGTTACAGCTGATTCAGCATACAAAGGATCAGCTGGATGCACTGTATTCGCCAGATGGATACAACATTGGGATGAACTGTGGAATTTCAGCCGGACAGACCGTCATGCGGTTTCATTGCCATGTGATTCCACGGTATCGCGGTGATATGGAGGATCCTCGAGGCGGCGTCAGATACTGCATTCCGAACCGCGGACAATATCTGACGGAATCTCAACATGAGTCGCGTAGATCATGAATCTGCTAATGCTGGCTCCGGAGATTCAGGAGGAGTTGTTGTTTCTGCCAAGAGGGGAAGCGGGGCGTGAAGAGGTGTGCTTGAGGGATCTGCAGCGCATGGCAGCGGTGAAGGCCTGGAAGGACCAGGGAGCGTTGCACACAGAGATGCAAAGATCCGGCACCGGGAGTAAAAATACGGTTCCACGCTGACTTGGACACCGAGTGCATGAATTCCGAATACTATTCACTTCGTCGATCACCCGACTGGAGAATGCCTAACCATGGGAACAACAGTACCGGAAAAAAGTACCTGGTGGTTGATTCAGAATGCCGCGATCATTGCCGTTTCGCCTTCGCTGGATGCTTTGAAAGAGCAGGACGATGACCCGCAATGGCTGGCGATGCTCCAGGAGAGACTCAGAAGTTCGCGGCCGAAGGGGCTGGGGGACAATACGTTCCTGTTTCAGCCGCTTTACAAACTGGCGCTGCAGTTCGATGACGGGAGTCACCGAACTATTGCATTTGGCGCAGCCCCTGTGAATGTAATACATGCGTGCCGAGTCTCGATCGACGGCACAGAACGAGTCGTGCTGTCGCCCGGCCTACCTGAGTACGACGCAATCAGAAACCGATGTCAGCATTTCGAACCGACGGATTCAGGCCAGCCGCTCGAACCGACGAATTCAGGAATGAATACCACTCACGTCGTCTCAATGATCGGCATCCTCCTGTCTCTCTTAATGTACCTCGCCTACGTGATTATTACTCAGTCTTGAACGCGGATGCCATTCTGG
>JAYSPO010000149.1:0-7047 GCA_043722015.1 Candidatus Kuenenia sp.
GCGACGGGGTGTACCGTACACCCGTCGCTCCGCCGACGGGATTTTGCCGCGTTACAAATTTCGCAACGGAAAAACGCGGAGTTGAATAATGACAAGTTCTTACGGCGTCGATCGTCTCGTGTGAACTTCGGAGTGCAGCGGATGCGAAGCGTGGACCATTTTCCGCTGCGGTGGCCACCCGGAACGCAGAATGAGCACGACGACGCATCGTCCCTGCAGCGCATAGTTGTCTTTGTGTGATAAGGGTTCTGAGGAGACGCTGGTGAGGCTGGTATCCATGTACGGAATCCAGCGCTCGGACGGCTTGTGTCGCGGGAGTCGAAATGACACACGTCCTGATTGCGAATTGAGCAACACCAGCAGTGTGTCACCCACGATTGGCCGACCGCGTTCATCCACTTCGTCAATTGATTCGCCGTTCAGGCGCATCCCCAGTGCATGAAGTTCGCCGCTGTTCCAATAATGATGATCGGCGATTTCTTCGCCGTCCTGAGTCAGCCATGCCACATCCTTGACGCCCGCCCCCTGGATCCGCCGACCCTGAAAGAAGTTGCGTCGCTTGAAAACCGGCTGCGCGTGCCAGAGCGCCGTCATCTGCTTCACAAATTCCAGAAACTGTCTCTGTTCTGCATTCAGGTCCCAGTTGATCCAGCCGATCTCGTTGTCCTGGCAATACGGATTGTTGTTGCCCTGCTGAGTCTGTTCCACTTCGTCGCCACTGCGAATCATGGGCACGCCCTGAGACAGCAGCAATGTGGCCAGCAGATTCTTACGTTGCTTCAGCCGCAGGCTCTGAATTTCCGGATCGGTCGTTTCGCCTTCAACGCCGCAGTTCCAGTTGTTGTTATGGTTGTCGCCGTCACGGTTTTCTTCCAGATTGGCGAGGTTACGTTTTTCGTGATACGTCACCAGATCCCGCAGGCAAAATCCGTCGTGGGCTGTGACAAAGTTGATACTGGCGTACGGCTTTCGGCCGTTATGCTGATACAGATCGCTGCTGCCGGTCAGGCGCGTGGCGACTTCGGAAATCAGCCCACCATCGCCCGCCCAGAACCGACGAATCGTATCGCGATAGCGTCCGTTCCATTCCGACCACAGATGCGGAAAATTGCCGACCTGATAGCCGCCGCTGCCTAAATCCCACGGTTCGGCAATCAGCTTGACCTGCGACAGAATCGGATCCTGCAACATAATGTCAAAAAAGGCACTCAGCTTGTCGACGTCATGCAGTTCACGAGCCAGCGCGCTGGCCAGATCAAAACGGAAACCATCGACATGCATTTCCTGAACCCAGTACCTCAGGCTGTCCATGATCAACTGCAGCACGCGCGGCGTCTGCATGTTGAGCGTATTCCCGCAGCCGGTAAAGTCCTGATAGTAACGGCGATTGTGCGGCATCAGCCGGTAATAGGAAGCATTGTCGATTCCGCGCAGAGACAGAGTCGGGCCACGTTCGTTGCCTTCGCCCGTGTGGTTGTAAACGACATCCAGAATCACTTCGATTCCGGCTTCGTGCAGCCGCTTCACCATGTTCTTGAACTCGTTGATCACTTCATCAGGACGACTTGCCGATGAATATCGAGTTTCCGGTGCAAAAAATGACAGCGTGTTGTAGCCCCAGTAATTGCACAGTCCATGCGTGACCAGATGACGATCATCGACATGAGAATGCACGGGCATCAGTTCCACGGCCGTGACACCCAATTCCTTCAGATGTTCAATCGCCGCGCGGGATGCAAGTCCGGAGTAAGTTCCACGGACCGGTTCGGGCACATGTGGATTCAACTTCGTGAATCCCTTCACATGCATCTCATAGATCAGCGTCTTGTGCCATGGCGTGCGCGGATGAGCGTCGTCGCCCCAACGAAACTGTGAATCGACCACGACACCCAATGGCGCGCACCACGCATTGTCACGCTCATCCATCTGCAGGTCTTCTGCCACATGCCCGACCTCATGCCCGAACATGGCATCGGACCAGCCAATCCCGCGACCAATTGCTCTGGCGTAAGGATCCAGGAGAACCTTATGTGCGTTAAAACGATGGCCGGCAGACGGATCGAACGGACCATGCACGCGATAACCATAAAGTTGACCGGGGCGGACGTCGGGCATGTAGACGTGCCAGATGCGATCCGTCTGTTCTTTCAGCGGAACCCGGCACGCTTCTTTTCTGTCTTCAGGATTGTCGAACAGGCACAATTCAACTCTGGTGGCATATTCTGAAAACAGGGCAAAGTTGACTCCTCCTCCGTCCCATGTTGCTCCCAGTGGATTTGATCGTCCGGGCCAGACTCTCGGTTGCATCGCACTCTTCGCCTAAAACATCTTGAAGTTCATGGAAGCGGAGTATGCCGAAAATGGCAACGTTTTGACATCTTCGGCAAGCTGGAGCAAGTCTGTGTATTGATTTTGCGTAACACTGCACATACGATCATATGTGTCGTCGCTTGGTGCTGGTGTCCTTTCCGGCTGTAACAACTTTAACGATCGCCAGGGTTTGGCAGTGGACGATTGCGGTCGGGAAGGGCAGACCGTGAACAGATGCGACGCACCAATGCGCCGATATGACATTGCAGGAGAACGGGTTTCAATGCGCGATGATCCCGCGCGCTGGCTGAGTGTTTGCGGAAATGGGCGATCGCAGTCGACTTTGTGTTTGACTCTGTTTTTGCCAAACAGTCAGATACGGTGAAACAGGTTGTCCGGTTCGAAGATGATCGTGGCTCAGGGCTTTCCGTTTATCGTTTGGTGTAAGTGGACTCCATGAAAAGCCTCATATTCAAAGTGTCAGCTGTGTTTGTTGCGGTAATTTCCGTAGCACTCATGGGTGCATCGTTGTCGGTGTACTTTGTACATCCCGACGCCACGTCGGAGATCAATACTCCGGCGATGCTGAACTACTCGTTCGAACAAACCACGGGCGAAAACCCAACGTGGACGGTGAAGCGTCGATTCTCAATCGATCCCGCCGCGCCGGCAGAACGCGGCCAGGTAGGATCGTACAAGACGGCCTATGAAGCGATCACAAAAGCGCATGAAGATCTTGCCACGCAGATGGGACGGCAAAAGGGCGAAAAAGTCAGTTTGAAGACGATCGTTGATCAGCAATTGATTGGATTTAAAGCTTCCCAGGAGCAGGACGTGACAGCGATTGGAGATCGCGTGGCGATGCTGAGAGCGGGAGCCGAACAATGGCAGACCGCCGTACAGGCTCGATCAGATGAAGCTCAGGCAATTTCCGTAACTACGCTTGAAGTGCGTAACGAAACAGCGGCTCGTCGGACGGACGTGTTGCGACTGCGACATGAACTGGAAGAAGCGCGTACGGACCTGTTTCGGTTGAATGAGATTCTGCGTCACGATACCGATCAACTGCTTCGTCTCGAACTGGAAAATCAGGCACTGGAACAACGCCTGCAGCAATTACAGCCATAGCCGCGGAATCACAGAGAACAGATGGCTGGCAGGACGTGATCTGTCGCCTGATCGGTGTCATGTTTTCGGATAATGATTGTTTTACATTTTTGAGTACTCACCTGAGCGGGTTCGCTTTCTGAACCTGAGAGGCGTCGGAGCAGCACGATGAATAATATCGTCAGCAAAATTCTGATTGTGGCCAATCTGGTTTTCAGTCTGTGCTTTATGTGCTTTGCCGGCGCCGTGTTTACGTTCCAGGCTGGCTGGCGTGATAAGGCAAAGAAGTCTGAGGCGCAGCTGGTTGCCGCGAGTGATGAGGTCAAGCAGTTGCAGGGAATCAGGAATGACCTGACAACAAAGCATGCCAAAGACCTGGGCGACGAAACGACTCGAGCCAACAACGCCGAAGCCAAAGTCAACGGTCTGACGCAGGAGCGCGACCAGGCGATCGGCAACCTGGCCAATGCGGAAAAGGAACGCGACAAGCATCTGGTCGATCTGCAGGTTGCCCAGAAGGAAGCTCAGGCCCGCATCACAGAAACCAACGACGCCCGAGCTGAAATCAAACGACTGCGAGATCAGAACAACGAAGCGATTGCCGTTCGCCGAGGCCTGGAAGACAAGAACCTGGAGATGGTAGGCACAATAGCCGATGCCGGAACTCGTGAAGTGCAGTTCCTGAAGGAGATCACGAATCTGAACGATCTGCTGCGATTGAACAAAATCGATCCTCGTGATCCGGTGATTGGCCCGGTTCCGAGAATTGTGGAAATCGTCAAGGGTGAGGTGATCGACTCTCGCAAGAACGCATCGCGGAGTGCAGAACTTGTGCAGATTTCCGTCGGCAGTGACGACGGAGTCTTCAAGAACATGAAGATGACTGTTTATCGCGATTCAGATTTCCTGGCCACAATTCAGATCACTGACGTCTATCCTGACAAAGCCGTAGGGCTGGTTGTTGAAGAAACCCGAGACGGCACAATAGAGCGAGGCGACAATGTCACAACAAAGTTCTGATCCCACGATTTACGACGGACTGATGTTCGTTTCGCTCGGGGCTGTCATTGTGGGGATCGTGTTCCTCATCATGTCACTGGATGGCTACGGCTGGTCCGCAGGCTGATATCTGCAGGATATAAGCCAAACCAGCGTCGCGAACTCGTGCAATGTCACGCATTCATTGAAGGGTTGTGTGCCACTGGCTCTGCCAGTGCGCCCAAATTGCAGAAAGCACTGGCAGAGCCAGTGGCACACATCAATACACGCCTCACCGACCACTATTACTTGCCGCGATGCTGGCGTTTGCGTTCGTTTTCCTTCAGCAGCACCTTACGCAGACGAATAATCTGCGGCGTCACTTCAACGTACTCGTCCCATTCGATGTATTCCAGAGCGGACTCCAGTGTCAACTCGCGTTTCGGACGAAGCACGACAGCTTCTTCCGCACCGGTCGAGCGATTGTTGGTCAGCTTCTTTTCGCGAATCGGATTGACCACCATGTCGTTGTCGCGTGCGTTTTCGCCGACGATCATGCCTTCGTACACGTCTTCGCCGCCATGGCAGAACAGTTCGGATCGATCCTGCAGCTTAAACAATGCGTACGTCACCGTACGGCCACTGTCCTGCGAAATCAGGACGCCGTTCTGCCGATGAGGAATCTCACCTTCAATCGCACGATAATCCTCAAAGCGGTGATGCATGATGGCTTCACCACGGGTCGCGTTGAGCATTTTGGTACGCATCCCGATCAGGCCGCGCGCCGGAATACTGAATTCCAGATGCGTCATGCCGGTTGACGTCGTGGTCATGGTTTTCGCCTGACCGCGTCGCGATCCGACAAGTTCCATCACCGGGCCTACGTCCGCACTCGGCACATCGACTTCCAGCAGCTCGTACGGCTCACACTTCTTGCCATTGATTTCGCGGACGATCACTTCAGGCTTGCCGACGGACAGCTCAAACCCTTCTCGGCGCATGGTCTCGATGAGCACCGCCAGATGCAGCACACCGCGTCCGGAGACCGCGAACGATTCTTTGTCTTCCGTTTCTTCGACCCGCAACGCCACATTCGACTTAAGCTCGCGAAACAGTCGATCTCGCAGATTGCGGCTGGTGACGAACTTCCCGTGCTGGCCCGCCAGCGGTGAACTGTTGATCGTGAACTTCATCGACAGTGTCGGTTCATCGACGGCGATGCGTTCCAGAGCCACCGGCGTCAGTGGGTCAGCGATGGTATCGCCGATTTCCGGATCGGGCAGACCGATCACCGCCACGATATCACCGGCACAGGCTTCTTCGGCATCCGATCGTCCCAGGTTGTCATACAACTGGATCTGATCGACTTTTGCCAGTTTCTTCGAACCATCCGCACGCATCAACGCGACCTGCTGACCCGTGCGAATTCGTCCGGCGGCAATTCGTCCCGTCGCCACACGGCCCACATAGCGCGACCATTCCAGCGACGTGACCATCAACTGCAGCGAATCGTCCGGACGCACAATCGGACCAGGGATTTTTTCAAGCACCAGTTCCAGCAGAGGACGCACGTCACCGCCCTTCTGGTTTGGATCATGCGTGGCGTAGCCTTCACGCGCGCTGGTGAAGATGTAAGGAAAGTCGAGCGTCCGGTCGTCTGCGCCAAGTTCGACGAGCAGGTCAAAGGTCTGAGACAGGACTTCGTCCGGTCGGCAGTCCGCGCGGTCAATTTTGTTGATGACGACCATCAAGGACAGTCCGCACTGCAATGCTTTCTGCAAAACGAATCGCGTTTGCGGGCGAGGCCCCTCAAAAGCATCCACGACCAGCAGCGCTCCGTCGGCCATCTTGAGGACACGTTCTACTTCGCCGCCAAAGTCGGCGTGCCCCGGTGTGTCAATGATATTAATGCGTACATCGTTCCACATCATGGCGATGTTCTTGGCCAGAATCGTGATGCCGCGTTCACGTTCCAGATCGTTGGAATCCAGAATACAGGTACCCATCTTCTGGTTTTCGCGAAACATGCCGCTTTGACGGATGAGACAATCCACGAGCGACGTTTTGCCATGGTCAACGTGAGCAATGATGGCGATATTGCGAATATCAGTACGACGCAGAACACCCTGATCATCGACCACGGGAAGAGAAACAACGGCAGACATGAAAAACACCCTGGGAGCTCGATCGCGTGCAAAAATTATGACCACGGAGTGCGTCGAGGATTGACGCGGCTGGAATCCGGGAAAATGAGACCGAGTAGCGGTGGGATGATACCCTGATCGATGCCTTCCACGAAGACGTCCTTTTTGAATTCGCAGCAAATTCTTCGTTACTGGATCAGTTTCACACAGAAAAAGGCCAGAATTTCCAAGATTTTGAGCATTTAGTCGCTCGCCAAACTCATTTGACTGCCAACGCTGGCGGTCTGTTGATTTCTACGTGAGATAAGCTTCCAGCTTGTCATTGCTGTTCAAGAACAAAGGTATTTTCTCGAATCGATGTCAGGCTGGAAGCTGGGGCTCTGTGGAATTCAGACGAAATCAACAACCCCCTGGTGCTTTGTCAAATCTTAATCTTCGGGTGGCCGGGGTTGGAGGGCGATAGCCCGAAACCCCGGGGCTTCCTTCGCTCCGCTCAGTCCAGCCCCGG
>JAYSPO010000150.1:0-1262 GCA_043722015.1 Candidatus Kuenenia sp.
GGATGGCTTTGGTCGGCATCTGCTCTGCGGAATGGTGAGTGTGGTTAGTAGCGTTGGGGCCGTCTCAGTCAGGACGGCCAGGCAATTGGCGACGGGCCTATCAGGTCAACCTGGTAGGCCCTTCGCATGCGCGGTTAAAATTGGTCCGGTACCGGTGTGAAATGTGGCCTGTCTGCCTGAGTTGACTTTGGGCGATTGAGTTCCAGCAGTCTGCTCAGGTAATCGACATCGTCGATCCGGAGTTCCCCGGCGAGATCCTCGAGCGTGCGGCCACTCTTCAATGCTTCGTGACACTCCTCGATTTTGCATTGACTCAGATGTTTCATTTTAAATCCTCCGATCTGTCGCGGCTTACAGCTGCTCTGGTGCCGCCTGGGATGCCGGATTTGAAACCGAGTCCAAAAAGTTCATGAGCTCCGCACGTCGCCATCGCGGATGTGTGCCAAGGCGGATCGGTTCAGGCATTTTTTTCAATCGCACAAGGTTCTCGACCTGGCGTCCGCTCATCTGGAACATCTTTGCCACGTCTGTTTTCGTCAACAGTTCTGGCTGATCAGTTTCCGGCTGATGCCGTCTGTCGTGTCGGTTCGGTTGGGGTTGTGTCGGAGTCATCATCGTTTGTGGCATCGCGTTGTTTCCTTTCGTTTGAGGTATCACGGTTCACCGCGTTTGCGGGACTCACGGGATTAACGCAAACAGGACGTGAAAACTCAAAGGCTTTCACGTCCTGTCCGATATGTTTGTGGGATGCTGTGGGATGCTGTGGGATGTCTGGGGTAAACTATGACTCCGTTGAGGGTTCCTGCGTGAACTCAGGCAATCTGAGTTTCCATTTTTCAGCCAGCCATCTCGAGATTGCCACTGACTTGGTTTCTCTACCAGGTTCCCCCTGAAAGTGTTGCTTCAATTTTGGGTTGGCTCGCAAGGCAGTCCAATTTCCTTCACTGTCTGACAAACCAGCGTGGCCGCGAAGAATTCTCCACGCCGTTGGCTTCCGATAGTCAGAGAATTCAACGACAGGCGTCTCGGTCTCAACCACGACACGCGGATCAGTACTCCCCGTGTCGTCGGTTGATTCTGACGCAGCGTCCATCGTTTCGTAGGGCTTCACAGGCACCGCATCGGCCGGAAGATTCGCGAGGCAGTCAACGACGATTTTGGAAACCAACGATAGGGCATCAATTTCGTTTTTGACTTCGGGTCGCGACGGGAAAAGAAAACGACCAAATCGGGCGGCTTCCTCCATCGCTCTGGTCACCAGC
>JAYSPO010000151.1:0-1280 GCA_043722015.1 Candidatus Kuenenia sp.
CGTCATGGCTCGGTTGGCTCGTGTGGAAGTATTTGCGGCAGATGAAATCGCGATTGTGCATGTGATGAATCGCACGGTGCGTCGTTGTTTTCTGCTGGGGGACGATCCGTTCAGCGGGAAGAATTTCGATCATCGCAAGCAGTGGCTTGATGAACAGTTGATTCATCAGGCTCGGCATTTCGGGATTGATTTGCTGTGTCAGGCGATTCTCAGCAACCATTTTCATCTGGTCCTGAGATCGCGACCGGATGTGGTCGCGGAGTGGGCTGATTCTGATGTCTCCCGGCGGTGGCTGATGCTGTGTCCTGAGCGACGAGACAAAAACGGCAGGCCCGCAGACCCGTCGGAATCTGAACTGAACCACATTTGCAAAGACAACACGAAGCTGAAAGTGATTCGCAGTCGGCTGAGTGATATCTCATGGTGGATGCGACTGTTGAGCCAGAACATTGCCCAGCGGGCGAATAAAGAAGATGCGGAACTCGGAAAATTCTGGCAAGCGCGTTACCGGGCAGTTCGCTTGCTGGACGAAACGGCGATTCTGGCGTGTGCGGCGTATGTGGATCTGAATCCGATTCGAGCAGCGATGGCAGAAACGATCGAAGAGAGTGACTTTACGTCGGCTCAGAAGCGATGTTGCGACATGCGGGGGAAGTTTTCAGTTGCCAGTGTTCAGTGTTCAGTTGATGCAGACACGACCGATGATGACGCAGGCGGTATTCAGGTTTCGGGCGGTGGCGCAGGCCAGTCCGGGGACGAGGCAGGACAGGAGTCCCGCGTCGGAGACACGGGCCACAATGGTGGCCGTCACCTGGCACCGGTGGAACTGCGATGTGGATCAAGGATGACTGGTCCTTGTGCAAATAAACGCGGGGCTCGATGCAGCAACAAGGGATTTCTGCCCATGTCAACGGCGGATTATCTGTCTCTGCTGGACTGGACGGCTCGTCAGACTCGTTCAGGCAAGCGTGGTTCGACACCGCAGCAGTTTGCTCCTTTGTTTGATCGGCTGGGGATCTCGGCTGAGATCTGGTGCCGTCTTGTGAAGGATTTCGGCAAACTGTTCAGCGTGGTGGCGGGACAGCCACAACGAATCGACGAACATCGTTCGAAGTCCAATTCTCGCCGCTACCGCACTCGCCAGGAAACCCGCGAGTTGCTGGCTCCGGTGTAGCCCCGACATTCCGACCCGGCTGTGGATCGAACTGCAGAAAAGTTCGCTGCTGCGCTGACCAACGCGCCTTGCTGCCTTGTCCGTCCCTTTCGGGGCAAAGAACGCG
>JAYSPO010000152.1:0-6796 GCA_043722015.1 Candidatus Kuenenia sp.
AACTCACGCTTGCGCATTTCTTTCTTGACACCCGCATGTTCGACAAGTTTTCGAAATCGACGAACAGCCTCATTCACACTTTCATTATCACGCAAACGCAACTTAACCACAAAAATCCTCCTCTGGGGAAACTGAACAACTGAATAGACACGGGACGATCCAATGTCAGAATGTAACAAACCACCGGTGAATTGCAAATTGCCAAAGTCCCGCATTTGCCAACTGCGGGGAAACCTGTCAGCCTTTGACTCTGGCGCGACCACCGGAAGTTGCTGACATTTCGTTATTCGGCGACACGGTCGGGACTCGCAGAGACCCAAGTCCGTTTTTCACTGATTACAGCGTTATCGACAGAATGCCCTGATGACCCGCGATTGCATCTACATAATTGATACATTTTCCCTGATGTTTCAGGTCTTCCACGCCATTCCGTCGATGACAGGAACTCAGGGCCAACCCACAAACGCCGTATTCGGATTCACGCGGGACATTCTTGGAATTCTGGACCGCAAACCGACGCATCTCATCTGCGCGTTTGACTCCCCGGGTCCGGGAAAACGCAACGCAATCTTTGACGCCTACAAAGCGAACCGTGCGGAGATGCCGGAAGACCTCCGGCCTCAGATTCCATTGATCAAGGAACTCCTGGCAGGTTTTCGCATCCCGATTCTGGAATGCGCCGAATGGGAAGCCGACGATGTGATTGCCACGATCGCCACAGCGGCGTCGGCCCGCGACATGGAAGTCGTCATTGTGACGACCGATAAAGACGCTCGGCAGTTGCTCAGCCCTACCGTCCGAATGTTGAACTGTCGCAAGAATACGTTCTTCGACGGAGCTGCGTTGATGGAAGACTGGGGCGTGAGACCGGATCAGGTCGTTGATTTTCAGTCACTCGTCGGTGATTCCGTCGATAACGTTCCCGGCGTCCCGAAGGTCGGCCCTAAGACGGCCAAAACTTTGCTGGAGACATTTGGAACGCTCGATCATGTACTGGCAAACGCGGACAAAGCGCCAGGAAAAAAACTGCAGGAGAATCTCATCGCGTTCGCCGATCAGGCGCGGATGAGTCGTGAACTTGTCCGTCTGCGCACCGACCTGCCACTTGAAATCGACTTTGAAGCTGCCCGCATTCAGACTCCTGACCGAGCGACGCTGCATGAATTTTTCAAGCTGCTTAATTTTCGCCGATTCGCCGCTGCGATGGGCGATGAATCGTCCGCAGAGAAACCAACGGACTTTGATGACGCTCTGCTGAAAGAACCATCTGTAGTCGTTCCGGAATCGGCACCAGCCGCCGTCGACTCAACGAGCGTCAATGAATCCCTTCGCGTGCGGCAGCAATCCTTGTTCGAATGACGCCCGTCGCGAATCACAGATACTGCATGCGTTGGCACTTCACTCCGAAGCGCATCAGCACTGTTTGGCTTCGCGTACTCTTGAGCCCATCCAGAATGTCATCTCCTGGGCATTTGCAGGAAAACTGTTAAGAATCAGCCGCACAAGGCGGCGATCGTCGTCATGAACAGAAGCCGAAAGTCCGCCTGTGTCCTGAAAACTGTGCCGCAGACCTGCCAGAATCAGGACCCACGAACGGCTGCGATGGCTGAGTCCGGCCTGCTCGATTCGATCGCGAAGAAATTCCGTCGCGCGGTCTTTGTCGAAGGCAAACTCCCACAGGTTGTACTGGCCCATGATCGAGCAGCAGAGCAGATCGGTCCAGCGTTCCGAGGACTTTCGCAGTTGGTCAATCGCCAGTAGATCTTTCGGTGACATCCGATCATCGGCCAAAACAACTCCCAGGGCTTTATGCCGCACGGCCAGATGTCCGAGATAAATGTTGCGTGCGACCGGACGAATGCGGTCAATGCCGTTACTTACGTCTCGTGCCAGCAGCAGCACCGTCCAGATGCGAGAGATCATTTCATTAATCAGAATCTGTTCTGTGATGGCGCGGGTTACTGGTCTGCCTGGAATTTCCCCCACCTGGTGCATATGGTCACTGGTCGGCCGACCGTGCTCCAGATCGTTCAGATCCCGCATCCAGCGATTGAAACGATTGCGACTGAGGACGTAATAGTCGCCGACGGCTTCAGAAGAAATCTCGTCAGTCTGTTCAATGAACAGCTGGCTGTGCGCCGCCATGATGGCTGCAACTTCTGTCAGGTAAGCGAGTTTCACGTTTCGTCCTGTAGGCAAATGGAACGGAAGAGTCGATTGAGTTCAGGATGTTGCACCGCAAAGTTGCGGTCTCAGATCTACAAATGATCGCAAACTGGATGCCTTTTTCCGCCGCAGTTCTGATTCGTGAGCTATGCAGCGTGGATCTGAGTCGTCAGCGGGCTGCGGCGGCGGAGAATCGCTGCATTTTCCGCAGAAGACTCAATTTCGAATTCCTGAACCAATGCGGACTTGCGTCAATTCCGAGTCAGGGCGGCGTGGCGATTTGCACTCGTTGTGTTGTCGAAACGCAACGTCAGGCGTTGCGCGGCAGGTGGGGCGTTGTACCGGCCGTTTCTGCCGAAGGGCATGCCGTATCGCAGTCAGCAATCATGGCATTTGACGGTAGCTGCTGATTGAGCAGTATCCATGAAACTTGCGTCTTTACGCTGCCGTTCACTTCCTGCTAAATTCAGTGGCGTTCAGGTCCGATTGCGGGCTGTCAGATCCCAGGGACGGGAGCAGAATCGATGCAGTTTTCGAAGTGTAGTTTTCTACTCAGTGTATTCGCGTTGTCGGCATTCATCGGTTGTGGTGGTGCAGATTCCGCCAGCACTGATATTGATGCAGATTTGATGAGTGAATTGCTGGGACCGGAAGATGAATCAGAAGACTCTTCCAACGCTTCTCGCGAAAGCTCTACCGCAGACGATGTCGCAGACTCGGATTCTGACGATGTGAGGATTGTCAGCGATTCATCAGAGCGAAGGGCCTCGACAAGTCGTGTCAGGGCACCTGTCGGTGAAAAACTGGAACTACGCCTGAAGCAGGGTGACCGTTTTCCGCTGGTGAAGACAGTGGAGCAGAGGCTAGAGCAGAAATCCGACGTTGTGCCCGCGCGGGCTCGTACAAAACTGGAACTGACACTCATTATCACGGTTGAAGACGTCAAGTCCGACGCCATTCGTCTGGGAGTTCAATATTCCCGCGTGGCCTATCAGCACGATATCAACGGACAGCAGCTGTCATACGATTCCGCCAGTCACCGCGGCGCCGTACCGTGGGACGCGATTCCATATGCCGGCATGGTCAACAACGGTTTTTCGTTCTGGTTGGGACGCAACAACAGCATTCGTGAACTTGTAGGCTACAAGGAATTTCTGGAACGTTGCGTGGCGAATGTACCGCTTGAACGTCGCGAAACACTGCTCTCGGAAATCAGCAACCGGTTTGGTGACGATGGTGTGGCCAACTTTGTGGACGACACCATCGGGCTGTTGCCATATGACGATACGGTCGATGAAGCCGCAGCCACACGCGTGATGCCTGGCGATCAATGGACGCGCGAACGCCGTCTGATGCAACCCGTGCCCATTCATCTGACGTCTGTGTACCGTCTGGCATCATTGGACAACAATACCGCTGAGATTGAAATTACCGGACGAGTCGCCGGAGGTGAAGCGGGTGCACCATCAGATGTCGGTCGCCTGCGAATCATCGGTGGTCAGAGTGTGGGACGGTGCATTGTCGATCGTGCGACAGGGTTACCATTGGAAATGAATCTGTCGCGATTCATGAAGATGCAGCTGACAACGTCGGACAATCAACAGGTGATCCAGGAAAAGCAGATCGAGACGACGATCCGATCCTTCCCGGAAATGCGGGGCGTCACTGTCGGTGTACAACCACCAGAGCCCGACATTCAGCAGGTCAGAGGTATTCAAGCTCAGTCTGACTCAGCGCAGCCAATTCCGGCTCAGAGCGACAACGGCCGTCCCGTGCGGGCCGTGTATCCGAACTAACTCGGTTTCAGGCTACAAAGTTCGGTTTGAGTCTGGAGACCGGACCAGGCATTGATGTCGCACTACTGAATCACGGCCCAACGATTTGGCCGCCAAGGCGACCTGCTCCGGGGCCAAGCTGAATGATGTGATCGGCGTGCGAAATGAGTGCGGGATCGTGGTCAATCACGATGACAGAATGGCCGGTTTGCAGGAGAAAATCCAGGCACGTAAGCAGGCGTTCGATGTCGTGCAGATGCAGTCCGCTGCAGGGTTCGTCGAGCAAAAACAGTGTGCGGCCGACTCTCGTGAGTGCCGCAGCTTTGCGATTCCGGGCGGCGGTGTCGCCGTCTTCGAGCGGAATCCCGGCCAGCAGCGCGGCGATCCTCAAACGTTGTGCTTCTCCACCGGACACTGTGTTGAGCGGTTGCCCCAGTCGCAGATAACCAAGCCCCACCTGACGAACCGCGTTCAGGCGTTGCTGAATCTTGTGATGACCATTAAAGAACGTGAAAGCATTGTCACTGGTCATGCAAAGAATTTCATGCACGGAACGATCCCTGTATCGAATCTCCAGAACGTCTGAACGAAATCGCCGTCCTTCACATTCTTCACACGTGGTCTGGATGTCAGCCAGAAACTGCATCGCGATCGTTACTACGCCGCAGCCTTCACAGACGGGGCATCGACCACCCGCAGCGGAATTGAAACTGAACATTCCACGTCCAAAGTTGCGTTTCTTTGCCTCATGTGTCTCCGCCAGCAGCACGCGGATTTCATCAAACACGCCGATCCATGTTGCCGGGACACTGCGTCGGGAACGCTGCACGGGACTCTGATCCAGCAGCAACACGTTTTCAATATGCTCGCAGCCTTCTATGCGATCTATTGTTCCATCGCCGGGCGGAGTGACGTTGAGCTGCAAGCGACGGCAAAGGTCTGGATACAGAGAATCAACAATCAGAGAACTCTTACCGCTGCCACTGACCCCGGTGATCGCACACAGCACGCCGAGCGGAATTCTCAAAGAAAGGTTTTCAATGTTGTGACATCGAATATCAGTCAGCGTCAGCCAATGTTCCGCTTCGCGCCGTGGCTTCGACGCCGCTGGCACAGAGACCGGACTCGGGCGCACATGCTTCGCTGTCGCGGTATCGGCGTCCATGAGTTCACCGGGAGAGCCCTGAAATGCAATCCTGCCACCGGCGTCTCCGGCACCGGGACCAATTTCGACAACGTCGTCAGCCGCAAGAATAAACTCCCGATCGTGCTCCACCACCACCACGGTGTTGCCGCGTTGCTGAAGTTCCCGCACGGCTGCAATGATTCGTTTTGTGTCGGACGGATGGAGACCGGCGGTCGGTTCATCAAGGACATACAACGTGTTGATCAGACCGGAACCCAGCGCCGTTGTAAGCGACGCACGTTGAGACTCACCGCCGGAAAGTGTCCGCATGCTGCGATCGAGAGACAGATAGTTCATGCCGCAGTGCTTCAGGAACGCCAACCGTCGATCGGAGTGCTCGAAAGCTGGTCGCAACGCGAATTGCAGGTTCGTGGGTAGTGTTGACCGGGTCTCTGCAAGCCATGTCGACAGGTCGCCAATCTCCATGCTTGAGACTACGGGCAACGTCAGACCTCGTAACTGCAGAGCTAATGCATCGCGATTGAGTCTGTTGCCGAGGCAGGCGAGGCAGCACGTTTCCAGTTGCGGGCTTCGTGTTCGCTTCGTCATCCCAGGATTGTCCGAATTACGACTAACGCCCGTACCACCGCACTCCGGACACGCACCCAGCGGCGAAGTGAAACTCAACAGTTCCGGCGATGGCTCGGGGAATTCTCGCGCGCAGCCCGCACAGACTCGGTTGCCGGAAAATCTCTGCACAGACCATGTTGCGCCATCCACAATTTGTACCGGAGGGCTGACGCCACTCCGCTCGCTGGAGAAGGGCTCGACTTCCGTCAAAACAACGCAGTTGCCTTCGCCGATCTTCAAGGCAGTGGAAATCGATTCGGTCAGGCGAGCCGCTTTGACTGCGTCTGATTTCAGACGATCGATGATCACCGTCAACATGACTTTCGCGAGGGCGGACTGGCGTTTGCGTAAAGGCGGCGGGACCGCTGGCAGTGTCTCCAGTTCCTCAAGGCGGCCCATACGGTCATTGATGATAATGCGCGTGAAACCGTTCCGCATCAGGTCGGCACGCACAACAGCGTATGATGTGTGATCGACGTGAGTCACAGCGCCGATCATCATGCGGGCTACGGATGGTTGCTCAAGAATGGCAAGAGCGACAGACTCAGCCGACATTGCATCGACCAACTGCTGACAGTCCGGACACACCACACGCCCCGCCTGGGAGAAGATCACGCGGAGCGATTCGATGATCTCAGTTCGTGTACCCAGCGTACTACGTGGCCCGTCGAAACGCATCTGCTGCCGAATGGCGATCGCTGGAGGAAGCCCGTTGATCCGATCCACAGCCGGCCGTTCGATGCGATCCAGAAACTGTCGCGCGGAAGGCGAGAAGGTTTCGACGTAGCGCCGCTGACCTTCCGCATAGAGCGTGTCAAATGCCAGACTGCTCTTGCCGGAACCGCTGATACCACAAATCACGGTCAGCGCGTGGTGTCGGATCTTCAGGTTGATATCCTGAAGATTATTGACGCGCACGCCTTCGAGTTCGATAAATCGTCCAATCGCCACAATTTTGCCCGTGAGTTTCGCTCGCTTTGAGTTCGCGTCGGCAGCTACGCCTGGTGCTTTGTCAAATCTTAATCTTCGGGTGGCCGGGGTTGGAGGGCGATAGCCCGAAACCCCGGGGCTTCCTTCGCTCCGCTCAGTCCAGCCCCGG
>JAYSPO010000153.1:0-2369 GCA_043722015.1 Candidatus Kuenenia sp.
CCCACGGATTGCGTTGCGATGGTACGTCACTTCATTCCCGAACCACAATGGTTCTGCTGCTGCAATCATGGTGACGCCTCCCCGGCGTGGAGCGATGTATCCGTCAGCGATGCCTCAAATCGATCGAACGCCTCTTCGAACAGCGGAAGCACGTCGCGGCCTGTTGCTGCGTTGACCGATGCGCACGCCTGGCGTATTTCCGATGCCAGCTCTCCGACGATATTTCGAATGTCACTGAATGAAACCGTGTCACCGATCGCACGCGAAACCTTGTGCGCCTTCAGCTGCAAGTCCAATTGATCGCTCTGACTCATCTGGTCCGCTGGAAGTGTGGCCCCGTCGCCAGCGATCCCCAATGCAGCCGACAACCCTGAATGAACTTCCCGCTGAAGTTTTACTTTAGCCCGATGCTGTAACCACCACAGGGCAACCGGCATTGCCTCCCATCGGTCACCGTCTGTTGAACGCGGGAAGCCTCCCAGCTTCGCGTATTTTGACATGCTCTGCGCGCTTACCCCGATCACCCTGCCCAGTTCACTGAGCGAAAACGTCGAATTTGCTGGAGTTTTCTTCATCATCAACCAGAAAAATCCCAAGTCGCCAAAAATGTTGATGTCTGAGCCGCACGGTCCGGTTTTGCCCTATCCTGCCCAAGAGGACCCGTCGATTTTGGCCTCTGTGGTGCCCGTGGAAGGCGTCCGACATGCGTGCCCGTGGTCCGATACCACTTTGATCTGAACTCGGCAGGCGTGATCCTCATCGCAGGCCGTACCCGTAGTTCATGAGTGAACCCCGGATCTGCACAACATCGACGAGTGATCCTTTTTCGACCAGGCCCCCGTGGTGCGCGCTGTTGACGGAGAATGTCTCGTGGCCGTACTGAACGATCAGCATCCCTGTTCGTGCACTTGAACCGGATGGTGTGTCGATGACGACGCCTTTTCCCATTTCGATTTCTGTCGCAGCGATCCAATCCAAGCATGGCGCGTAAGCTATCGATGCCGCGAGGATTATGCCCGCAGCCACCAGCCATTCTTTGCGAGTCATATTGCTCATCGTGCTGTACCATTAAAAAGTTGTTTGGCCGAAAGGGTTTAAGGATTTCAGATGCCATAAACACGGGGGTTGCTGTACCATTAGATTCGCCCCGTGAATCATGTTCGCGTCGCGTTGCCCGTTGTCCTGGCAACTCATCTCTGCTTGCGCCGTCCAGGCTTACGTGTCTGATATTCCTCGACGAGCTCAGGGAATACAGTTCGCATCAGATGCCCGATCGTCGATGACGTGCGCGTCCCATCCGCCCGAATGAACGCGACTATCTGACGGTACTGGATCGTGACAGGTGCCAGGATGGACGGTGTCCGCGTCGCATGGCTCCTGAGTCTGCCGTAGTTACTTATGACGGCACGCGCCTCTGGAACGTCTCTCCAAATCTCGCATTTGTATTGCGTGTTGCATCGCTTGCCAGTGACGCGAGTCGAATAGATGCGGGCTTGACTGCGCGGCACGATTACCAGGTTGTTGAGATTTAGGTCCACGTCGATGTGCCTTACACGCTCGTCTGAAGTGAGCGGTCTTATCCACGCCTCGGCAACGAGTAGACTGAGGCTGATGTTGTGCCGAGCGCCGTCTCGATGGATCGCTATGGTCACACACCGACCGGATTTCGATGGCTTTAGGACTCGCCCGCCAGGCAGTACACGAGTGGTGCCACTCCGGTGGCGGATGACTCGATCGATGGTCGTGACCACGCCAGTTCGGGTGATCGTGGCTACGTCCTCGTAGCCCACTATCGGCCTGGCATCGCTCAGATCGGCATCTTGTGTGGCACACATTATCGCGCTCGCACAGACATGAGCCCCCACTATGCTGCGGTGGTTATTTTGGCGATGCTAACTATGCTTGTCAATATGTAGGACCGCTGATTTTGTCCTATCTCATGGATTAGGAAGACTCCAAAAATGAATCATCTTGCAACTGGGTCTGTCGGGTGTTGTTCGTGCGATCGCACGTGCAGACAAGTGCTGCTAAGGTTGGTGATCATGGGCAATCTGTAGCGCTTTGCGATGGGCGTCCTGGCTATTCAGTCCAGACCCAAAGATCGCTATGACTGCCTCCAGGCCCGCTGTGATCGTGGCATCACTGACTGTCGCTAACACTGATGATTGGCCCTGACGTATGAGATCTTCAACTCGGCGGAATCCTTCTATGAGAATCAGCCATTCTCCATCGCGAAAAATTCGCACTGCCTCCAGCAATGGCCATGTGCGCTCATGCTGGTGTGCCAAGAATCGAAAGTTATTGAATATCAACAGGCTCTTGATTTGAACGAACACTGGAGTGGTCTGTGACTGCCCAACGTCTGTCAC